>NZ_JBOFOC010000064.1:0-11159 GCF_051659245.1 Microbulbifer sp. | reverse complement strand
AGATGTTCATTTGTTTATCCGGAGTAATGTAGGGTGGATAAGCGTCAGCGCATCCACCGCCACAGGCCGAGAAAATTTATTTGACGGCGTCAAACAGCCACGGCGCCCGCTCGCGGCGCTTGTCTTCGTAGGCACGGATCGCATCCGCGTCCTCCAGGGTGAGGCCGATATCGTCGAGGCCGTTCAGCAGGCAGTGCCTGCGGAAGCCGTCCACTTCAAAAGCGATGGTGTCGCCGTTCGGCTTCACCACCTGCTGCTTTTCCAGATCGATGGTCAGCTCATAGCCTTCCTGCGCATACATTTCCTCAAACAACTGATCCACCACGGCTTCGTCCAGCACGATCGGCAGCAGGCCGTTCTTGAAACAGTTGTTGAAAAAGATATCGGCAAAACTCGGCGCAATCACCGCGCGGAAGCCGTAGTCGTCCAACGCCCAGGGCGCGTGTTCCCGGCTGGAACCACAGCCGAAATTCTTGCGCGCCAGCAGCACCGAGGCGCCCTCGTAGCGCGGGAAGTTCAGCGGGAACTCCCGGTTCAGCGGCCGATTGGAGCAATCCTGTCCCGGCTGGCCCTCATCCAGGTAGCGCAGCTCGTCGAACAGGTTGGGGCCGAAGCCGGTGCGCTTGATGGATTTCAGAAACTGCTTGGGAATAATCAGGTCGGTATCCACATTGGCGCGGTCCATCGGCGCCACCAAGCCGGTGTGTTGGGTAAAAGCCTTCATTGGACGGCCTCCTTTTGCATTTCGCGCACATCGACAAAGTGGCCGGCGATCGCCGCGGCCGCCGCCATGGCCGGGCTCACCAGATGGGTGCGGCCGCCGTAGCCCTGGCGCCCCTCGAAATTGCGGTTGGAAGTGGAGGCGCAGTGCTCGCCCGCGCCCAGCTTGTCCGCGTTCATCGCCAGGCACATGGAACAGGAGGGCTCGCGCCACTCGAAGCCAGCCTCGATAAACACCTTGTCCAGGCCCTCTTTTTCCGCCTGGGCTTTTACCGCCTGGGAACCGGGAACCACCAGTACCTGTTTGACGCTGTCGGCCTTCCTGCGGCCCTTTGCCACCGTCGCCGCCGCACGCAGGTCCTCGATACGGGAGTTGGTGCAGGAGCCGATAAACACCCGGTCCAGCTCTATGTCGGTGATTTTCTGCCCCGCGTTCAGGCCCATATATTCCAGCGCGCGCTGAATACCGGCGCGCCGGGTGGCATCCGCCTCGCCCGCGGGGTCCGGCACCAGCGCATTGATCGGGGCCACCATTTCCGGAGAAGTGCCCCAGCTCACCTGCGGCTCGATTGCCTCCGCGGCCAGCTCCACCACTGCATCGAAGACCGCATCGTCATCGGAATGCAACCGGCTCCAGGCCTCCACCGCTTTATCCCACTGCTCACCTTTCGGCGCATAGGGCTTACCCTTCACATAGTCGATGGTGACCTGATCCACCGCTACCATACCGGCGCGCGCGCCCGCCTCGATGGCCATGTTGCACACGGTCATGCGGCCCTCCATCGACAGCTTGCGGATTGCCGAGCCGCCGAATTCGATCGCATAGCCGGTGCCCCCGGCGGTACCGATCTCGCCGATAATCGCCAGCACCACGTCTTTCGCGGTGACGCCCGGGCCCAGTTCGCCGTCCACGCGCACCAGCATGTTCTTCATTTTCTTCTGGATCAGGCACTGGGTGGCCATCACATGCTCCACCTCGGAGGTGCCGATACCGTGGGCCAGCGCCCCCAGCGCACCGTGGGTGGAAGTGTGGGAATCGCCGCACACCACCGTCATACCCGGCAGGGTGGCGCCGGTCTCCGGACCGATCACATGCACAATGCCCTGCCCCGGCTCGTTGATACCGAACTGCACCACACCGAAATCCCGGCAGTTCTCGTCCAGGGTCTCCACCTGCAGACGGGCGATCTCATCGCGGATTCCGTCCAGGCCCGCGGCTCGCTCCGCCGCGTCCGAGGGCACATTGTGGTCCGGGGTCGCGACCACCGAGTCGGTGCGCCAGGGCTTGCGCCCGGCCAGGCGCAGACCTTCAAACGCCTGGGGCGAGGTGACCTCGTGGATCAGGTGGCGGTCGATATAGATCAGCGCAGTGCCATCATCGCGGCTCTTTACCAGATGGTCCTGCCAGAGTTTGTCGTAGAGCGTCTGCCCGGCCATGGCCGTGTCCTCTTGAAATGCGGAATGATGAATGCGGAATGCGGAATTTGGGGTAAGTCTAATGCCGAACATTGGATAACATCAATTTATGTTTATTATATAGTGAAGTCCTTTATGGAATAGATGGTGAAATCCAACTTCAGCGCATTTGTAGGTTTCGGGACTCGGGCTCGGGACCCGGGACTTGAAGAGAATACCGAACTTCAATGCGAAGGCCCCGATGCCGGGGGCCGTTCGCGGAAAGCGCCTGCGGCTTATAAACAGACCGATGAGGCTGTGAAGCGAACGGCCACCGGCAGCGGGGCCGCCACCGCGCCGCTTAGAAGGCCCGGCGGCAGGGCCACCACCTAACCTGCTTACAGGCACCCCCAAACAAGGGCACCAATCTATGGAAATCCAGTGGCTGAAGGCCTTTCTGGCCACCGCCGAACAGGGCTCGGTCTCCGAGGCCGCGGAGCAGTTGCATCTTACCCAACCGGCTGTCAGCAAGCGCCTGGCCGCCCTGGAACAGCAGTTGGGCACACCGCTGTTCGACCGCATCGGCCGCAAACTGCAGCTCACCGACGCCGGGCGCGCACTGCTGCCCCGGGCGCGGCATATCCTCAACGAAGTGAGCGAGGCGGAGCGGGAACTGCGAGCCCTGGGAACGGAAGTGGGCGGCAGCCTGCGTATCGCCACCAGCCACCACGTGGGCCTGCACCACCTGCCGCCAGTGCTGAAGGAATTCAGCACCCGCTACCCCGAAGTGGCACTGGACATCGACTTCGTGGACTCCGAGCAGGCCTACGAGGCGCTGATGGCCGGCGAGTACGAACTGGCGGTGGTCACCCTGGCGCTGAGGGAATACCCCAGCCTGGAGGCCCACGTCATCTGGCCCGACCCCTGTGTGGTGGTGGCCGCGCCGGACCATCCCCTGGCGCAGATGCCGGCCCTGGATCTTCCCGACCTGGCCCGCTACCCGGCCATACTACCGGACCTGAACACCTACACCGGGCGGCTGATCAAGCGCGAGTTCGACAACCGGGGATTGAAACTCACCGCCAAGCTGGCCACCAACTTCCTGGAAACCATCAAGATGATGGCCGGCGTGGGCCTCGGCTGGAGCGTCCTGCCGCGCACCCTGGTGGACGACAGCCTGGCGATACTGCCGGTGGAAAAACTGCACATAGTGCGCAACCTGGGGGTTATCAGTCACCGAGCGCGCACCCTCAGCAACGCCGCCAGCGCCCTGCAGCAACTGCTTTTTGCAGCAGCTCACACTTCAACGGAGGAGGCTGGCGCGAATAGCCGCATGACGGAAAAAAAATAGTACACTTCCCCCCAGACCAATAACGGAGAGAAACCATGAGAAGAACAACACTTGTCCAGAGCCTGATTTTGAGCACAGCCCTGATCAGCGGCACCGCCAGCGCCGATACCATCCTCGGCTTCGACGCCAGCGCCGGCGTCTGGCAGCCCAGCTACAGTGGCAATCTCGGTGTGGACGACTTCGACGTCGACGAGTTTTCCCTGGCGGAAGACAACATCACCTTCATCCAGGCCGCACTGGAGCACCCGGTTCCGCTGATCCCCAATATCCTGGTGGCCCACAGCAGTGTGGAAACCGATGGTACGGCCATGCTGGAGAGCGACGTCACTTTTGATGACGAGACCTTCACGGCCAACACCGAAATCAGCGCCAATATGGACCTGTCCCACACCGACGCTACCCTCTATTACGAAATCCTCGACAACTGGGTCAACCTGGACCTGGGCCTGACCGCCCGCCGGTACGACGGTGCCCTGGAAGTGACTGGCGAAGGCCAGACGGAAAATATCGAGCTGGCCGGCGTACTGCCCATGGCCTATGCCATGGCCCGCTTCGACCTGCCGTTTACCGGCTGGTCCATCATCGCCCAGGGCAACGGCACCGGCTACAAGGGCGACACCCTCACCGACCTCACTGCCAAAGTGCGCTGGGACTTTATGCCCGCCGCGGACTTCGCGGTGGAAGCGGGTTACCGGGTGATGAGCCTCAAGCTGCAAGAGCTGGATAGCCTGCAGAGCGACCTGGAGATCAAGGGACCCTACCTGGGGCTGAATCTCCACCTGTAAGGACTCGGGACTCGGGACTCGGGACTCGGGACTCGGGACTCGGGACTCGGGACTCGGGACTCGGGACTCGGGACTCGCAAGAGTGTCCTTTTGACTGCCCCTTGCTTTGCCATTCACGGAAATTTAACGCACGATTTACCCCGTGACGGTCACCACACCGGGCTGCACATCGCCGTTTTGCGCGCGCTGGCGCAGGGCGTGGTCCACCAGCACCAGAGCCATCATGGCCTCGGCGATGGGCGTCGCGCGGATGCCCACACAGGGGTCGTGGCGGCCCTTGGTGACCACCTCGATGGGATTGCCGTGCACATCGATGCTGCGCCCGGGAATGCGCAGACTGGAAGTGGGTTTGAGGGCGATGTGCGCGACGATGTCCTGGCCGCTGGAGATGCCGCCGAGCACGCCGCCGGCATTGTTGGAGAGGAATCCCTCAGGGGTTATCTCGTCGCGGTGCTCCGTGCCCTTTTGCTCCACGCTGGCGAAGCCCGCACCGATCTCCACGCCCTTGACCGCATTGATGCTCATCAGCGCGTGGGCCAGGTCCGCATCCAGGCGGTCGAAGATGGGCTCGCCCAGGCCCGCGGGCACGCCGCTGGCGTGCACCGAGATGCGCGCACCGATGGAGTTGCCCTCCTTGATCAGCGCCTGCATGTAGTCCTCCATCTCCGGAACCTTGTCGGCATCGGGGCAGAAAAAGGGGTTCTGCCCCACCTGGTCCCAGTCCAGCTTTTCCACCCGGATGGGCCCCAACTGCGACAGGTAACCGCGCACCTCTATACCGTACTGTTGGCGCAGCCACTGCTTGGCAATGGCCCCGGCGGCCACCCGCATGGCGGTCTCCCGCGCCGACGAACGGCCGCCGCCGCGGTAGTCGCGCAGGCCGTATTTCTGCCAGTAGGTGTAGTCCGCGTGGGCCGGGCGCACCTGTTCGGCGATATTGGCGTAGTCCTTGGAGCGCTGGTCGGTGTTTTCGATCAGCAGGCCGATGGGTGTGCCGGTGGTCTTGCCTTGGAACACACCGGAGAGAATCTTCACCTGATCCGCCTCGCGCCGCTGGGTGGTGTAGCGGGAGGTGCCGGGCTTGCGCCGGTCCAGCTCCAGCTGGATATTCGCCTCGCTGATCTCCAGCCCGGGGGGGCAACCGTCCACGATACAGCCCAGCGCCGGGCCGTGGCTCTCGCCGAAAGTGGTGACGCAAAACAGCTTGCCAAAAGTGTTGCCCGACATAATGTGAAATTCCCTGCCTGCCAATCAGTGATTTATCTAGTTCTGGAATTCAAGCTCGAGGCGGCTTTGTGCCACATTGAGCCATTTGAACTCTGAAACCCGGGTATATCCGAGGAAAGCGGCGCATTATAGAGGATTCGGGCGGCGGGTGATTGGATTGAAACGCAACCCGCTGCCGCGAACGCCGATTACCGGTCGCTGAAAAACTTCCGGTAGGCCAGCAGTTCCTCGCGGCGGATCACAAAGACCCCGTGGCCGCCCTGCTCCAGTTCCGGCCACATAAAAGGCACCTGCGGGAAGGTCTCCTCCAGCGTCTCCCAGCTGTTGCCCACCTCGCACACCAGCAGCCCCTCCGGCTGCAGGTGGTCCACCGCCTCGCGCAGTAGCCTGCGGGTGAAGTCGAGGCCGTCGTCGCCGGAGCCCAGGGCGATCTCCGGTTCCGCACGGTACTCCGCAGGCATCTCCGCCAGGTCGCGGGCGTCCACATAGGGGGGATTGCACAGGATCAGGTCGTAGCTGCAGCCCTCGAGACCGGAGAACAGGTCCGACTGCACAGTGCGCACCCGCTGGTTGAGATGGTGGCGGTTGATATTGATCTGCGCCACTTCCAGGGCCTCGGCAGAAATATCGCTCAGGTCCACCCGCGCCTCGGGAAAGGCCATGGCGCTGGCGATACCGATACAGCCGCTGCCACAACAGAGATCCAGCACCGCCAGCGGCTCCCCCTGCAGCCAGGGCTGGAATTCACCGCGAATCAGCTCGCCGATCGGCGAGCGGGGCACCAGCACGCGGCCGTCCACGTAGAAAGGGATATCGCAGAACCAGGCCTCGTGGGTGAGGTAGGGGGCCGGCAGCCGCTCGTCGACCCGCCGCTCCAGCAGCGCGATCACTTCGCGCCGCTCCTCCGTGGTCAGGCGGGCCTGCAGCACCTCCGGCTTGCTGTCCAGAGGCAGGTGCAGGGCGTGCATCACCAACAACAGGGCCTCGTCCCAGGCGTTGTCGGTGCCGTGGCCGAACCAGAGCCCGGCCTCGTTGAAACGGCTGGTTCCCCAGCGGATATAGTCCAGCACCGTACACAGCTCGCTGGCCTCACGCTTTTCAATCATCAACTCTATCCTTTACTAAGGGGTAACAAACGCTTAGGGTAGCGCGTCCTTCAATATCGCAAGTCAACCGAGATGAACGAACACTACGCGCGAATTATCGAAGCAATCGGCGAGGACCCGCAACGCCCGGGTCTGCGGGATACCCCGGCGCGCGCCGCCAAGGCCATGGAATACCTGACCCGCGGCTACCGGCAGACGGTGGACGAAGTGGTCAATGGTGCCCTCTTCCCCTCCGACTGCAGCGAGATGGTGCTGGTCAAGGATATCGAACTCTACTCCCTGTGCGAGCACCATCTGCTGCCGTTTATTGGCAAAGCCCATGTGGCCTATATCCCCGACGGCAAGGTGGTGGGCCTGTCCAAGGTGGCGCGTATCGTGGATATGTTCGCGCGGCGCCTGCAGATCCAGGAACAGCTGACGGTGGAGATCGCCGAAACCCTGCAGCGGGTCACCGGCGCCGCCGGTGTGGGCGTCATTATCGAGGCCAAGCATATGTGCATGATGATGCGCGGGGTGGAGAAACAGAATTCGGTGATGAAGACCTCCGCCATGCTGGGCACCTTCCGCTCCTCCCAGGCCACCCGCAACGAGTTCCTGTCCCTGATCCGCTGAACCCGGGCAAACCCCAAGGTGCGCACAGGCGCACCTTGTCTCCCCCCGGTATCACACTGCCCACCCGACTCCGCTAAGCTTTACAGGGAAGCCGAAGCCGGGAAGAGACACCCATGCCCCATCTGGTCATCGAGTACGCCCACAAACTGGAGGACAAGGTCTCCATCAGCGCGCTGGTGAGCGCGGTCCAGGAGGCCCTGAGCCAGACCGGGCTCTTTGCCCCCCACACCATCAAGACCCGCGCCCTGCCCTACCGCCACTTTATCGCCGGGGAAAAGGGCGGCTGCTTTGTCCACGCCGAGGTGCGCCTGCTGGAGGGCCGCAACGAGCAGGAGCGCGAAGCGGTGAGTTCCGCGGTGTTCAACTGCCTGTGCCAGTTTGCCGACGGGGTGCCGGCGGTGACGGTGGAGGTGCGGGAGATGGATTCGGGGTGCTATTCGAAGCGGTTGCCTTTCTAGGATGGGGATTCGGGACTCGGGACTCGGGACTCGGGACTCGGAACTCGGAACTCGGGAAAGAATACTGAAGCCTGATGCGAAGGCCCTGATACCGGAAGCTCCTTGCGGGACCGGATGATTCGCACCATCCCTGGCGCTCACCCTTCGGGCGCCTTCGGCGTCCAAATCTGCTCCGGCAGATTTGTGAGGCAGGGATGCCGATTACGAGCGTACAGGGATGTATTTAAGGGGGGCGCCCAGCCCGTGTCCCGCAAGGAGCTTCCGGTAGCAGGGCCGCCCCGCCCTTAACTACGAAGCCAGACCTGTCCGTTGGCGGGCCTACGGCCCGCTTGCCGAGCTGGAGCTCGGCGTTCCCGGGAGGAACTCCTGCTGTTGTTCAATCGACTTCGCCGCGCAGGAAGGGGCCGAACCATTCGGCGATGGGTTCGGCGCCCTCCTCCATGTGCAGGTGATGGCCGCCGGGCATTTCCCGCACCTCGATATTTTCGCGACGTTCCAGCACCGGCCGCAGGCGCTCGATCATATCGGCGATGCCCTCCTCGGCGAGCACCAGGCGGATGGGCATGGTGGCCCGGTCCAGGAAAGCCTGTACCTGGGCGTTGTTGAGTTTGGCGGTGGAGGTGGCCATCAGGCGCGGGTCGCTGCTCCAGGTCATCCCGCTGTCCAGGGGGCAAGTGCCACGTTCGGTGAGGGCCCGGGCGGCCTCCCCGGAGAGGCGGAAGAGACCGTTGCGGCGAGCCTCCACCGCGATCTCCAGGCTGTCGAAACGGCGCGGTTTGCGCCCGCCGTAGCGGGCCCGCTGGGCGATGGCCCTAGCGAGAACCTCCGGGGCATCGGCATCCTCCGCCGGCGGCGGCACCAGGCCGTCGATCAGCGCCAGGCGCTCCACCCGGTCGGGGAAGGTGCCGGCGGTGAGCATCGCCGCCACCGCGCCGCGGGAGTGGGCCAGCAGGGAAAACCTGCGCCAGCCCAGGGCGTGGGCCATCCCCAGCACATCCTCCACCTCCTCCCAGATGTTGTAGTTGGCATCCCGCGAGCGGTGGTAGCTGCGCCCGTGGCCGGCCATATCCACCGCCACCAGATCGATCCCCTCCAGCAGCGGCGCCAGGCGGTCAAAACTGGCGCAGTTGTCCAGCCAACCATGCAGGGCCAGCACCGGTTTGCCGTCGGGGCTGCCCCAGCGGCGGGCGGCGATGGTCTTGCCGTCGAATTCGAGATTTATTTCGCGGGGGATTGGGTTCATGAGCGGCAACATCCGGAAAGACTGGCGGCCGATGTTGCCGGTATCAGGGATTGCCTGCAATGACCTGGGGAATCAGAAGTGGTGGTCTATTGAACTAGCGGACCCGCGGCCCGTTGCGGAGCCGGAGCTCCGCGTTCCCGGCGGCGCTTCCAATTCCGCATTCCGCATTTATTCAGCGTGTTGCAGCCACTCCAACTCGGCGCAGCCCGCGGCCCACACCTCCGCCTGCAGGCAGGCCAGGCTGGCGGTACCCAGGAAGTGGGCATCGTCGCTGCCACAGAGGCCGTTGACCAGCCTGCCCACCAGCGGCTGGTGGCTCACCAACAGCAGGGGAAAACTTTTCGCCTGGCCCAGGGCATCGATAACCCGCTGGGGCGGGATGCCGCCGATCAACAGTGGCTCGGTAATCACCGGCAGTCCCAGCGACTCAGCGACAATTTCCGCGGTCTGCTGGGTGCGCACAAAAGGGCTGGCCCAGATGGCGCGCACCTGTTCCAGCTCCTCTGCGCGCAACTCGCAGATCCGGGACACCTGGGCGCGGCCGCGTTCGGTCAGCTGGCGGGATTCATCCGCCGCCGTCATGGGCTCGGCTTCACCGTGGCGCAAGATCAGCAGTTGCACAGATTTTCCTCGGGTCGGTTCGGAGATGTTACTCCTTGCCACCGCCTTTTTCGGTTTCCGCAGTTTCCTCGGAACCCAGTTCTATGACTTCCTCTTCTTCCTTCCCGTGTTCGGGGACCACCTCCGCCTCAACTTCCTCGGCGCTCTCGTAGCCGGACAGGTCCTCCACATCGGACTCCGGCCATTCGGAGAAGGGGAAAGGTTTTTCCTCGGTGTTGTAAATCAGAAACTGCAGCGTCTGGTAGATATAGGACGCGATCTGGTCGCCGAGACGGCGCAGGTTGTCATTGGCGCCGCCGGTAATGATCGAAAACAGGAATTGCAGCACTACCACCGCGAGCATCACAATGCCGGCGATTTCCAACAGTATCGCGAAGAGCACCATGTACAGCAGGCGCAGCCACTGGTTGCCGGAGGTCAGGTTTTGTTTCAGTTCTTCATTCTTCATGGGTGGGTCACCGTTAGGGTTTTGCCTTCAGGATTTGGCTGAATACGCCACGTCGAAAGTTTGCTCACCCGACATCAAATCGCGAATTACCTCCGGAATCGGGCGCTCTTCAAATAATATGGCGTGAATCGCAGAAACCAAGGGCATATACACGCCCATTTCGTCCGCCTTGCGTTTAATCAGGCGCACGGTGTTGACCCCTTCCGCCACCTGGCCGATTTCCGCCACCGCCTCCTCCAACGCGCGCCCCTTGCCCACCAGGTAGCCCACCCGGTAGTTGCGGCTGAGATCCGAGGAACACGTCAGGATCAGGTCGCCCACGCCGGCGAGGCCAATAAATGTCATGGGATCCGCGCCCACGGCCTCGGCAAAGCGCATCATCTCCGCCAGTGCGCGGGTGATCAGCAGGCTGATGGTGTTCTGCCCGCGCTCCAGTGCTGCGGCCATGCCGGTGACGATGGCGTAGATGTTTTTCAGCGCTCCAGCCAGTTCGACCCCGAAGACATCGCTGCTGGAGTAGATGCGGAAGGTCTCCGAGTGCAACACCTTCTGGATACTGGCGCACAGCGCTTCATCTTCGCTGGCAATCACCGTGGCGGTGTAATGCCCTTCGACAACTTCCTTGGCGAAGTTGGGCCCGCTGAGCACCCCCACGCGCATGTCGCTGGTCTCCTCCCGCAGGATATCGCTCATCAGGTGGAAGTTGCCGTGCTCCACCCCCTTGGTGGTGGAGATCAGCATGGTACCGGCGGCGAGCAACGGCGCCACCGAGTGCACCACTTCGCGAAAGGATTTACTGGGGATGGCCACGAACACTATCCGGCAGCCGCGCACCGCCTGTTCCAGGTCGCTGGTGATCTGAAGTTCCGGGTGCAGCGGCACTCCCGGCAGGTAGTACTGGTTTTCACGCAGTTCGCGGCAGCGCGCGGCGCGCTCCGGGTCGCGCATCCACTGGCGGGTATCGTGGCCATTGCCGGCGACAATATTGGCGATCGCGGTGCCGAAGCTGCCACCGCCCAGTACGGCAATGGGAATGGACTCGCTGGTTTCCGTAGAAGTCATAAAGCTGGTTTGTTTTGAGTTTTGCGGATTATAGAGGGCGGGCCGGGCCAGCCCAATGACAGCGGGAAAAAAATGTGAGCTTCGGTCAGTTCGCACAAAAATTGAGCGATAGAGAATTGTAGGAGCGGCGG
>NZ_JBOFOC010000063.1:0-12359 GCF_051659245.1 Microbulbifer sp. | reverse complement strand
CCAGCTCGGCATATGGCGGAGGGCTGTGTGCAACGTTGCCGAGCTGGGGCTCGGCGCTCCCGGCAACAGCAAAACCATGAAACTCCGCCGCCAACTCCTCCTCGTCAGCCTGGTCTCCCTGGCCCTGCCCTGGGCCGGCTGCCAGTACCTGCGGCAGGTGGACAGCGCCCTCGCTCAGGGGCAGATGCAGGCGCTGGAAGCCACCGCCAGCGCCGTGGCCGCCAGGCTCGCCAGCGCGCCGCAACTGATCGCGCCGGACCCGGAGCGCCAGGGGCGCCCCACCGGGGCACAGCTCTACCTGAACCCGCTGCACCAGGCGCCGATCCTGGACGGTTACGGCGACGACTGGCGCCAGTGGCGACTCCGACCCCGCACCCTGGCAGACGCCGAGGGCCAACCCCTGGCCCGCGTCACCCTCGGCCGGTTTGGCGAACGGATCTACCTGCTGCTCACCGTGCTGGACAGGACCCCCAGCCACCACGACCCGCGCACCGGCCTGCTCGCCAGTGGCGACGCCATCCAGCTGTATACGGCGACGAACCACTATACCCTGCCGGTGGCCAGCCAGGGCGCCGCCCACGCCCTGTGGCACAACTTCCGCCGCGACACCCGCGAGCGCGAACTGCGCCTGCGCGGCCGCTGGACCGCCTCCGCCAGTGGCTACCAACTGGAGTTAGCGCTTCCTTACACCCTGACCGGCGGCGAGCTGGCAATCGTCGTCGAGGACCGCGACGCCAGCGACGGCGGCATCCCGCTGCGCAGCGCCGGCACCCTGCCCGCGGACGGACTCCCGGGCAAACTGGTGCAGCCCCTGGCTCCGCTGCAGGCGGAACTGGAGCATTTCGCCCGCCCGCAACTGCAATTGGCGGTGGTGGACAGCGAGGGCTTCCTGCTCGCCTCCGCCGGCCGGGTTGAATCGGCTGGCACCGGCAGCGGCGATGCGCACTGGTTGCGCAACTGGATCTACCGACGCCTGCTGGCGCGGGAAACACTGCCCCCGGCGCCCGAGGAAGAACTGCCGCAGTCGATGATCGAAAGCCGCACCACCGCCCAGCAGTGGTTTCGCGGCCCGCGGGACAGCCGTATCGGCGCGGTGAGCACACCGGTGATCACCCGCGCGGATGACATCGTCGAGCGCCCGCTGCTGGGCCGGGTGATCGCCATGCAGTCCGGCGACGCCCTGCAATCGATGACCGGCTCCGCCGCCCACCGCCTGTGGCTGGTCACCTGCGCCGCCGCCGGTACCGCGCTGCTGCTGTTGCTGGGCTACGCCAGTTGGCTGTCCTGGCGCATCCGCCGGCTGCACCGGGCGGCGCGCAACGCCGTGGATGCCAGCGGCAGGCTGCGCGGCGACTTTCCCCGCGCCCGCCTGGGAGATGAGATAGGAGCGCTGAACCGGGCCTTCGCCAGCCTGCTCGCGGAACTGGACCAGTACCACCAGTACCTGCGCACCCTGGCCGGCAAACTCTCCCACGAGTTGCGCACCCCCCTGGCGGTGGTGCGCTCGTCCCTGGACAACCTGACCGCGGGGGAACTGGACGGCGACAGCCGCCGCTACGCGGAGCGGGCCATGGAGGGAGGCGCGCGGCTGTCCGGGATACTCAACAGCCTCTCCGCCGCCAGTCACCTGGAGGCGAGCATCCAGCAGGCGGAAACGGAGCCTTCAGCTCGCCATAAACAGGACTTCGACCTGGCGGATCTGCTGGAAGTGCTGGTACAGAGCTACGCCGATGCCCAACCACATCACCGCTTCACCCTGGACAAGCCCGCAGGCGAACTGCCAGCCCACGGCGCACCGGAGCTGCTGGCCCAATTACTGGACAAGCTGGTGGACAACGCCTGCAGCTTCGCACCGCCGGGAAGCGAAATACAGCTGGCGCTGGCCCGGGGAAGCGGCGAATACCGCCTCTCGGTCAGCAACGACGGCCCCCTCCTGCCAAAGGGCTTCTCCCACAAGCTGTTCGACTCACTGGTCTCGGTGCGCGACGACGGCGGCAGGGCCGGCCACCTGGGGCTGGGGCTGCATATCGCCCGACTGATCGCCGACTTCCACGGCGGCCACTTGAGCGCCGCGGACCGGGAGGACGGCAGCGGGGTTGTCTTTACCTTGGAGCTGTCGCGCTGATCTTCCCCCCGGTCCTGTGATGGGCAGAGGCGGCCCGGATGCCGGGGGCCGTGCGCTCAACAGCCTCATCGGCAAACGTTTCACGAACGGCCCCCGGCATCCGGGCCTTCGCGTCTGGCTTCGGCATTCTTTTCAGGACCCGGGGCCCGCCATGGTTGACAAACAACCGGTCCTGGGGATAATGTCGCGTCCCAATCGGGCCCCGGGCCCGGAGATACAGATTTCAGAGATTCCAGACAGGAGCAACCGGTGGCCAACTCACCTCAAGCCAGAAAGCGCGCGCGCCAGAACGACAAGCGCCGCCAACACAACGCCAGCCTGCGCTCCATGGTGCGCACCTACATCAAGAAGGTAGTTGCGGCCATTGATGCAGGTGACGCGGAAAAAGCCAAGACCGCCTACGCGGAAGCGGTGCCGGTCATCGACCGCATGGCGGACAAGGACATTATTCACAAGAATAAGGCCGCCCGTCACAAGAGCCGCCTGAACGCGCAGATCAAGGCACTGTCGGCTTAAACTCCGCTCGGCGTGAATACAAGAAGCCCCGCCAACGGCGGGGCTTTTTTATGTCAGCTTTTCGCCAAACCCTATGCGACAATTGCGACAACCTACCCCCGCGGCGTCTCCGCCTCTTTTTTGTGCTCCGCACTGGAGTAACGGTCGAGAAACTTCTCGTATTTCAGCAACGCCTCCTCCATCCAACGCAACTGTTGCCCCATAATTGTCTCGGAAATATCGATCGCGGCCGCAGTCTTGTCCGGGGAGACAAAGAGTTCGGAGTAAACGATATCCTGGATCTGCCCGTTCAGCCCGTCGAACTGAGTGTTGAAGCTGTACAGGTCAAACGCCTCCTGCAACAGTTCGGGATCGACCGAATTCGCCAGCGCGCTGCGGGACAGGTACTCCCAGGAAGACGCATTCAGCTCCACAGCCAGGTAGCCGCGAAAGTGCTCAATGAGATCCTTCAGGCTCTTGTCGGCCGGCAGCTGTTCGCGCATTTCGCGCAGCGCTGATAGCCGCCGCTCGATCTTCTCGCGGACACTGCGCAAGTCTTCGGCATTCTGCTCCACTTCCCGCACCAGCCGCGCGGTGGCCTCCCGAGCGGCCCGCTCCGCCACCACATCCTCGCGGATATTGTTCAACACCAGCGCCGCCAGCACGCCGATCAGCACCACCAGGGTATCCACCAATAGCCTGCGCCAGTCCCCCTGGCGAATCAGATTTAATTTCATAGCCATCCCTTTTTTATCGAATCAGCGGGCCTGCGGCCCGCAATGCCGAGCTGGAGCCCGGCGTTCCCAGGGGACTCCTACAGGAGAATAAGGTTGTCGCGGTGGATCAGTTCCTCGTCGTCGCGGTAGCCCAGCAGTTCGGTGAATTTCTCCGACGGCTGGCCGAGAATTTTCCCGGCTTCATGGCTGTCGTAGTTCACCAAGCCGCGGGCGATTTCCTCGCCGGCACTGTTGCAGCAGGAGACCAGCTCTCCGCGGCGGAAGCGCCCCTCCACTCCGGTCACCCCCACCGCCAGCAGGCTCCTGCCGCCGGTGCACAGCGCCGTCTCGGCGCCGGCGTCCAGGGTGAGCCTGCCGCGCACTTGCAGTTGGCCTGCGAGCCAGCGCTTGCGCGCGGTGAGCGGGTCCGCTTCCGGCAACAGCAGTGTGCCCAGCGGTTCGCCGCTGCACACACGCTCGATAATATTTTCCGTGGCGCCACCGGCGATTACCGTGCAGGCGCCGGAGCGCGCCGCCAGTATGGCCGCGCGCACCTTGGTGGTCATGCCGCCGCGGCCCAGGCCACTGCGCGAGCCGCCGGCCACCGCCATCAGTTTGGGGTCCGTCGCCGAGGCTTCGCGAATCAGTTCGGCGGCGGGATTGTCCCGCGGGTCCTGGGTGAACAGGCCGCCGGCGTCGGTGAGGATCAGCAGTGTGTCCGCCTCCACCAGGTTGGCTACCAGCGCCGCCAGGGTGTCGTTGTCACCGAAGCGGATCTCGTCGGTGACCACTGTATCGTTTTCATTGATAACCGGCACGGCGCCCAGGGACAGCAGGGTGCGCAGGGTGCTGCGCGCGTTGAGATAGCGCGTGCGATTGGAGAGATCGTCGTGGTCCAGCAATATCTGCGCGGTGCGGCAGTCAAACTGGCCGAAGGCGTGCTCGTATATCTGCACCAGATGGCTCTGGCCGACGGCCGCGGCAGCCTGGAGCTGATGAATTGAATCCGGGCGGCGGCGCCAGCCGAGGCGATCCATGCCCGCGGCCACGGCGCCGGAGGAAACCAGCACCACCTCGATACCCTGATCGCGCAGTGCGGCCATCTGCGCCACCCAATTGAAGATGGCGGCGCGGTTGACGCCGCGGCCATTGTCGGTGAGCAGGGCGCTGCCGATTTTGATGACCCAGCGTTTGGCGGACTTCAGGCGCTGGCGCGATGACATCGAATCCATTTTTTCCCCGGCAAATTCGCCTGCAAGCAGGCTCCTACAGCGAAGCTGGAGCTTCAGCTCAAAGATAAACAGCCCCACGGTCCCGGGCCCCGGGTCCCGGGTCCCGACTCAGTGCCGGTATTCTATATCGACGTCGTGATCGTCGTCGCCCCAATCTTCATCCTCCTCACCAGCCGCGCGGCGTCTGGCCCGCTGGGCCTCGCGCAATTCGTCGATGCGCTCGCGGGCCTCGCGCTGCATTCGGCGCTGGGATTCCCGCTCCGCCTCGGCCAGCCCGGGGTCGGCGGTCTCCTCCTCCTTGCGCTCCTCCAGGTAGTCCATCAGCCGACCGGCGAGGGCGTCGGTGCCTTCGCCGCGGATGGCGGCCACCCGGAACACCGGCCCCTGCCAATCCAGTGCTTCGACGATGGTGTTGCAGCGTCGATCCAGCTCCGCCGCCGGCACCAGGTCAGTCTTGTTCAGCACCAGCCAGCGCTCGCGGCCGGCCAGGGTGGGACTGAAGACGGCCAGTTCGCGCTCGATGGCGCGGGCGTTTTCCGCCGGGTCGGAGCCGTCGAAGGGCGCCAGGTCCACCAGGTGCAGCAGCACCCGGCAGCGGGTCAGGTGCTTGAGGAAGCGGACACCCAGGCCGGCCCCCTCGGCAGCCCCCTCGATCAGGCCGGGAATATCGGCGATCACAAAGCTGCGGTGCCTTTGCACCTGCACCACACCGAGATTGGGTACCAGGGTGGTAAACGGATAGTTGGCCACCTTGGGCTTGGCCGCGGAAACGGCGCGGATAAAGGTGGACTTGCCGGCATTGGGCAGCCCCAGCAGACCCACGTCCGCCAGCACCTTGAGTTCCAGCTTCAGGTTGCGTTCTTCCCCCTCGGTGCCCTTGGTGGTCTGGCGCGGTGCGCGATTGGTGCTGGACTTGAAACGGGTGTTGCCGAGGCCGTGGAAACCGCCCTGGGCGACCAGCAGGCGCTCGCCGGGTTCGGTCATATCGCCCAGGGTTTCGCCGGTGTCCACGTCGATTACCGTGGTCCCCACCGGCACTTTCAGTACCAGGTCCTCTCCCTTGCCGCCGGTGCAGTTGCGCCCGCGGCCCGGCTCGCCACTCTCGGCGCGATAGCGGGGCTGATAGCGGTAATCCACCAGGGTGTTCAGGGAATAGTCGGCCAGCAGGTACACAGAGCCGCCGTCACCGCCGTCGCCGCCGTCCGGACCGCCCTTCTCAACAAACTTTTCCCGGCGGAAGCTCAGGCAGCCGTTGCCACCTTTGCCGGCCTGGACGTGAATGGGGGCTTCGTCGACAAATTTCATGGTAAATCCAGGGTATTGGCGGGCCTGCGGCCCGTTTGCGGAGCTGAAGCCTTCAGCTCAAAGGTAAACTGCTCCGCGTTCCCGGGGCTCCGAGTCCCGAGTCCTCAGCATAAACAAAAAACCCCGCACTAGGCGGGGCTTTCCGGGCTACGCAACCGCTCAGGCTGTCTCAATAGACACGAACTTGCGGTTGTTGGGACCCTTCACCTCGAACTTCACCACGCCGTCGGCGGTGGCGAACAGGGTGTGATCCTTGCCCATGCCTACGTTGACGCCGGCGTGGAACTTGGTGCCGCGCTGACGCACGATGATGTTGCCCGCCGCTACGGACTGGCCGCCAAAGCGCTTCACGCCCAGGCGTTTACTTTCGGAATCGCGACCGTTGCGCGTACTACCGCCAGCTTTCTTGTGTGCCATGAGTCGTTACTCCTCTTTTATGCCTCAATGCCAGTGATCTTGACTTCGGTGTACCACTGACGGTGGCCCTGGCGCTTCATGGAGTGCTTGCGGCGGCGGAACTTGATGATTGTCACCTTGTCGCCGCGGCCGTGGCTTACCACTTCGCCGGTCACTTTGGCGCCGCCGACCAGGGGCGCGCCGATGTTGATGGTGTCTCCATCCACAACCATCAGCACCTTGTCGAAATTGATGGTTTCGCCGGTGGCTACTTCCAGCTTCTCCAGGCGAAGTACTTCGCCCTCTTCTACGCGGTGCTGCTTGCCACCGCTCTCGATTACAGCGTACATATTTCTATGCTCCGATATGGACGACACGAAGCAGCGGGTAGGACCGTTCAGTCACTGCTCCGCATTTCGGGAGCTTGCGCCGTGTTGTTTTAAAACTGCCGCCGCGGGCCGAAAGCGCCCGGTTACAGCGGGGCGCAGATTCTAATCAATTCGCCGGATTGATACAATAGCCGCCCTTCGCCATTCCGGAGCCACCGGACAGGCCTCTACAAAGCAGTATAAGGAATCCATGCATGTTGCCTTTCCACCGGGTCGCCGCCGACGATTTTGCCGCGGTCAACCAGCTGATTATCGACCAACTGCATTCGGACGTTCCCCTGGTGGAAAACATCGGCCACTACCTGGTGGAGGCCGGCGGCAAGCGGCTGCGGCCGCTGCTGGTACTGCTCTGCGCCCGCGCCGTCGGCTACCGGGGCCGCGACCACATCGGCCTGGCGGCGATCATCGAGTTTATCCACACCGCCACCCTGCTGCACGACGATGTGGTGGACGTCTCGGAGATGCGCCGCGGCCGCCTCACCGCCAATGCCAAGTGGGGCAATGCGCCCAGCGTGCTGGTGGGGGACTTCCTTTACTCCCGCGCCTTCCAGATGATGGTGGCGCTGAAGGATATGGATATCATGGCCATTCTCTCGGATACCACCAATACCATTGCCGAGGGGGAGGTGCAGCAGCTGGTCAATGCCGGCGACCCGGAGGTGGGCGAGGACAACTACCTGACCGTGATTCACAAGAAGACCGGCGCGCTGTTCGAGGCCGCCTGCGAGACCGCCGCAGTGCTGACCGGCTGCACTGGAGAGGAGCGCACATCGCTCAAGCTCTACGGCCGCCACCTGGGCCTGGCCTTCCAACTGGTGGACGACGCACTGGACTACCGCGGCGACCCTTCGGCCCTGGGCAAGAATGTGGGCGACGACCTGGCCGAAGGCAAACCCACGCTGCCGCTGATCCATACCATGGCCAACGGCAGCGCAGCGCAAGCGGCGCTGGTGCGCGAGGCGATCGAGCAACGCAGCGGGGCCCGGCTGGTGGAGATTGTCGAGGCCATCGAGAGTTGCGGCGCGATAGATTACACCCTGGAACAGGCGCGGGTGGCGGTGGATAAGGCCCGGGAGCACCTGGCGTTTCTGCCGGAGGGGGAGCATAAGACCGCTCTGCAGCAGTTGGCGAGTTTTGCGGTGGAGCGGACTGCGTAACGCGGGCATGCGCCCCGCGTGCGGAGCTGGAGCTCCGCGTTCCCGGGGCGGACGACATGGCTGTAGGAGCTTGCTTGCAAGCGAACAGCTACGGAGTTCTGATCTTTTCGCCTGCAAGCAGGCTCTTACAGGAGTCCCGAGTCCCGAGTCCCGAGTCCCGAGTCCCGACAAGGTTATCCGCGGATCAGGTTCAGCAGCTCCTCGGTCTTCTCGCGCATTAACAACTCGTTCCCGCGCGACTCCACATTCAAGCGCACCACCGGCTCGGTGTTGGACATACGCAGGTTGAAGCGCCAGTCGGCAAAGGCGACGCTGAGACCGTCCACATGCTCGACGCTCTCGGCGCCGGGACCGTATTTTTCCTCCGCCAACTTCAGCAGCGCCACCGGGTCTTCCACCTTGGAGTTGATTTCACCGGAACAGGGGAAGGCGGCCATGCGCTCGCCCACCAGTTGGGACAGGGGCACACCCCTGCGGCTGACCAGTTCCGCCACCAGCAGCCAGGGGATCATACCGCTGTCGCAATAGGCGAAGTCCCGGAAGTAGTGGTGCGCGCTCATCTCACCGCCGTAGATGGCGTCCTCCGCGCGCATGCGCTCCTTGATAAAGGCGTGTCCGCTCTTGCTCTGTATCGGCACGCCGCCGGCGGACTCGACGATATCCCAGGTATTCCACACCAGGCGCGGGTCGTGCACTACCTTGGCGCCAGGCTGCTTGGCCAGGAAGGCCGCCGCCAGCAAGCCGACCACGTAATAGCCCTCGATAAAGGAGCCGCTCTCATCGAAAAAGAAGCAACGGTCGAAGTCACCGTCCCAGGCAATGCCGAAGTCGGCGCCGCTCGCACACACCGCCTGCGCGGTGGAAGCGCGGTTTTCCGGCAGCAGCGGGTTGGGGATACCGTTGGGAAAGCTGCCGTCCGGCTGGTGGTGCACGCGCACAAACTCGAACGGCAGGTGCGGGGCCAGGGCGTCCACCACCGTGCCGGCGCCGCCGTTGCCAGCATTGACCACCAGTTTGAGCGGCTTTAGCTGGGCCACGTCCACATAACCGAGTAGGTGTTTGACGAAATCCGCGCGGTGTTCATAGCGCTGCAGTTCGCCGCGCTTCTCCACCGGGCCGAAGTCGTTTTCCTCCGCCAACCGCTTGATGTCCTTCAGCCCGGTGTCGGCGCTGATCGGGCGGCTGCCGGCGCGCACGAACTTCATGCCGTTATAGTCCATCGGGTTGTGGCTGGCGGTTACGCAGATACCGCCGTCGAAGCCACCTTGAGAGTCCCCGTGGAAGGTGGCGAAGTAGACCTCCTCGGTACCGCACTGGCCGATATGGAACACATCGGCGCCGGCGTCGCGCAGACCCTCGACGAGGGCGTCGGTGAGCTCGCCGCTGGTGAGGCGGATATCGTGCCCCACCACCACCCGGCGCGCGCCCAGAAACCGGGCGAAGGCGCGGCCCACGCGGTAGGCGACATCGGTATTCAGCTCATCGGGCACACGACCGCGCAGGTCGTAGGCCTTGAAACAGGTCAGCTCAGTCACTTTACTGCTTCTCCAGCTCGGCCTGCTCCGGCAGGTAGACATTCTCGTAAACGTAGTTGGTGGCCTCGATAAAGCCGTCCACGGAGCCGCAGTCGAAGCGGCGCCCCTTGAAGCGATAGGCGAGAACGCAGCCTCGCTGGGCCTGGGCCAGCAGGGCGTCGGTGATCTGCACCTCGCCGTTCTTGCCCGGGGGGGTCTCGCGGATCAGCTCGAAGATATCCGGAGTGAGAATATAGCGGCCGATAATGGCCATATTGCTGGGCGCGTCCTCCGCCGCCGGCTTCTCCACCATGTCGGTGACCTGGTAGAGGCCCGGCTTGATCTCGTTGCCGGCAATGACGCCGAACTTGTGGATGTGCTCCCTGGGAACCTCTTCCACCGCGACGATGCTGCAGCGGAACTGCTTATAGAGCTGGACCATCTGCCCCAGCACTCCCATCTCGTCGTTCAGGCACAGATCATCCGCCAGCACCACCGCGAAGGGCTCGTCGCCCACCAGGCGCTGCCCCTGCAGGATGGCATCGCCCAGCCCGCGCATCTCCCCCTGACGGGTATAGGAGAAGCTGGCGCTGCCAATCACCTTGCGCACGCAGTCCAGGTAGCGCTCTTTGCCGGTGCCGGCAATCTGGTGCTCCAGTTCGAAATTGGTGTCGAAGTGATCCTCGATGGCGCGTTTGCCGCGCCCGGTGACGAAGCCGATCTCGGTCAATCCGGCTTCGATGGCCTCCTCCACGCCGTACTGCACCAGTGGCTTGTTTACCAGCGGCAGCATCTCCTTGGGCATGGCCTTGGTGACCGGCAGGAACCGGGTACCGTAGCCGGCCACCGGAAACAGACATTTCTTTAGCATTCCTAACCCCGATAGTTTCTTTCAGCGCTTCCCCGCGCCTGTGCAACTTACCATAAAATCCCGGCAACGAGCAGCAAGGCCCGTGCCAGCCAGCCGGCAGGCGTGATTCGTGCCTCTGCCGCCGGTCACAAAAACACTTATGACTGACTGGACAAGCTATCCTCAGTCTTTAGAATGCCCTGCTCTTATAAAAACGCCCACTCTGGTTATTGCCCAGATACCCAACAACGGGAACAAAATGAGTAATTTCGTTCAAAAAAGCAGCTATAGTCGCGAAGAGCTGCTGGCCTGCTCTCAAGGCGAGATGTTCGGCCCCGGCAACGCCCAGCTACCCGCCCCCGATATGCTGATGCTCGACCGTATCACCCATATCTCCAAGGAAGGCGGCGCCCACGGCAAGGGCGAACTGGTCGCGGAACTGGATATTCACCCGGACCTGTGGTTCTTCGAGTGCCACTTCCCCGGCGATCCGGTGATGCCCGGCTGCCTGGGATTGGACGCCATGTGGCAGCTGCTGGGCTACTTCCTGGCCTGGAAGGGCAATCCCGGCCGCGGTCGCGCCCTGGGTTGCGGCGAGGTGAAGTTCACCGGCCAGATTCTGCCGACCAACAAGAAGGTCACCTACCATATTCAAATGAGCCGGCTGGTGGAACGCAAGCTGGTCATGGGTATCGGCGACGGCACGGTATCGGTGGACGGCCGCGAGATCTACAACGCCAAGGACCTGCGGGTCGGCCTGTTCACCCGCACTGACAACTTTTAATCCGCGGCCGCGCGGTCGCGGACACAGGTTTAAGTCCGCTGGAAACCAAACCACACAAGAATAACAGCGTTACACTGTCGTAAAGTTTTACTGGAGATCACTATGCGCCGGGTTGCTATCACCGGAATGGGCATCACTTCCTGCATCGGCACCGACACCAAAGCGGTCACCGCCGCATTGAAGGCTGGCCGCAGCGGCATTCGCTTTCAGGAGGAATACCGGGAGCTGGGCCTGCGCAGCCAGGTGGGCGGCGAAGTGGATATCGACTTCAAGGAGCATATCGACCGCAAGCACCTGCGCTTTATGGGCGACTCCGCCGCCTACGCCTATATCGCCATGCAGGAGGCGATCTCCAAGGCGGGGCTGGAGGAGAGCGATATCTCCAACCCGCGCACCGGCATAGTGATGGGCTCCGGCGGCACCTCCACCGCCGCGATTATCGAGGCGGCGCGGATACTCAAGGAGAAAGGCGTGCGCCGCGTGGGCGCCTACCGGGTACCCCAGGTGATGGGCAGTACCGTATCCGCCTGCCTGGCCACCCCCTTCAAGGTCAAGGGCGTCAACTACAGCATCTCCTCAGCCTGCTCCACCAGCGCCCACTGCATCGGCAACGGCGCCGAGCTGATCCAGATGGGCAAGCAGGACATCGTCTTTGCTGGCGGCGGCGAGGAACTGGCCTGGAGCCTCACCCATCTGTTCGACGCCATGGGTGCCCTGTCCACCAAATACAACGATGAGCCCACCAAGGCCTCGCGCCCCTACGACGTGGGCCGGGACGGCTTCGTGATCGCCGGCGGCGGCGGCTGCGTGGTGCTGGAGGAACTGGAGCATGCAAAGGCCCGCGGCGCCACCATCTACGCCGAACTGACCGGCTACGGCGCCACTTCCGACGGTTACGATATGGTGGCCCCCAGCGGCGAGGGCGCGGTGCGCTGCATGCAACAGGCGCTGGCGGGCATGGACGGCAAGGGGCTGGAAGGCCCGGTGGACTATATCAACACCCACGGCACCTCCACCCCGGTGGGCGATGTGGCGGAGCTCAGGGCCATGCGCGAGGTGTTCGGCGACGACAAGGTACCGGCCTTCTCCTCCACCAAGTCCCTCACCGGCCACTCCCTGGGCGCTGCCGGCGTGCAGGAGGCCATCTACTGCCTGCTGATGATGCAGAACGATTTTCTCACCGCCTCCGCCAATGTGGAGCACAGAGACGAAGCGGCAGAGGGAATGGACCTGGTAACAGAGCTGCGCAGTCAGGAGGTCAGGCGCGCCATGTCCAACAGCTTCGGCTTTGGCGGCACCAATGCCTGCCTGATTTTCGACAAGGCCTGATTGTTTAAGGCCTGAACGTTTACCTGTAGGAGCGGCCCATGGCCGCGATCGATGGCCGGGGCAACCC
>NZ_JBOFOC010000062.1:0-20799 GCF_051659245.1 Microbulbifer sp. | reverse complement strand
CCGCTATTGACGAAATCACGCGATAAGGCACGGGAACTCGTTAGGAGACATGGACACCCCAAAAAGCAGAGAATGGCGACGGCTGCGTAAAAATGTTCCGCAAATTCAAACACTTGCGCTTAAGTCAGCGCCATTCAGGTCAGGCCTGAATGGCACTTACTTAAGCCGTTTCCGGCTCCCGTAGGGCGGATAAGCGAAGCGCATCCGCCGCCCCAGGCCTTGTAACTGGTGGATGCGCTTCGCTTATCCACCCTACAAATAAGGCCATTTGCGCTTAAGTTAGTGCCATTCAGGTCAGGCCTTACATTTTATACTGGCGCTCTTCCGGGAATGTCAAATGTAAGGCCTGCCCTCTTGACCTGGTTTTAATGACTTGGTTTTAACGCTTTTTTTAAAAGGCGCGACGTCAGGAGCGTCCTTTTGAAAAACTTGTTAACTCTTACTAGAAACACTGGAGTATTAACCAGCTATTATCAAATTGATTAATTTTAGATTTTTGGAGTTTTTCTACAGCCTCAACGCCGTGCACAGGGGAGATGAAAGTAGTGCGCGTAGCGCGTTGCGTTTAGCTTCCCCTGCTGCACTTGGTTAGGCATGCTTATCGGACACTATTGTTTCTGCTCGTGCCTTGAGGGCTTGATTCATTTCTTCGAATCCACGCTTGGTATCACGCTCCAGGGTAGCACGCAGTAGCCCAACGAGAAGGCCGCTGAACCTTTCGCTCTGTTCGAATCGGACTTTGGTTTCTGATAACTTCTCGATAATAAAACAGTGTTCCCCATCGAATATGCCCGGGACGATTAACCGCCCGAGCCAGCGGAAAGTGATCTCCGGTGTCACCCCGCTGACACGAAAACCGGCATCATTCGATCCAGTGCGGACGCGTCCGACCTCTATGCCGAGAACAGCTTTCCTTTATGCCGAACAGCTTTTCCGCATTCCGGAACGCAATTTTTTCCTTGGCTTTACGGGGCAGATTCACTGCCCGAAACCAGTCGGTTTGTTGCTTCATGTCAGCAAACGGGTAATCGGTTGCAAACATTACTCGATCGACACTGATGTACTTCAACAGAAGATAAAGCAGATCACTCCGGGGAAATGCGCTGGTTGTAAACCAGAAATTGTCTTTGAAGTATTGCCCGATCGGCTTTTCTAGTGAATGTTCGGTCGCCTCGCCCAAATCTTCCATGATACGCTCGAAGTAAAACGGGAAGCCCTCTCCCATGTGGCCGATAATGATCTTCAGCTTAGGGAATCTGTCGAACGACCCAGTCATGATCATTCGAAGGGATTGCGTAAGGACTTCTTGGTGCCATCCATATCCAGAACCACTGAAAATGTAGTCCTGGTATTCATCGTTATATCCTGGCCGCGTAATGCGGTAGTAAAGATCGAAAACCTCTTTGGGTGGGAAGCCTGGATGCAGGTATATCGGCACTCCAAGGGCTTCGGCACGCGCCAACACGGGCTCGAAATCGGGATGATCGAGGAATTTATTTCCAATGATTCCATTGGTCATAGCTCCCACAAAGCCATCTTCCCGAACGGCGCGTTCCAGTTCGTCCGCTGATGCATATGGGTCCTGCAACGGCAAAGTTGCAAATGCCTGGAACCGTCCCGGATAGTTGACCATCGGGCCATCGGCAATCGTCTTATTGAGACGATACGCAAAATCGATGCCCTCCCAACCGGGGACGTTCTGCACGCCTGGCGTATGTACGGATAGGATTTGTACGTTGAGCCCGGCATCATCCATTGCGGCAATGCGACCCGAGCCTATTTCGGAAAGACCAAGTGACTTGAGGAACTCCACGTGATCATCGTTAATGGCGATCTGCGCGATCAGTTCGTCGGTGGAATAGGTCTCTTCCGTGCCGATAAATCGCAGGTCCTGGTCTCGCCACGCGATGTCCGAAGGCTCTGCAGCGGCGGCATTGGAGATAACGGCGGGTGCGGACAATCCGGCACCAATACCAAGTGCAGTTGCGCCACTTAGAAACTTGCGGCGCTCCATCAAAAGGGGCTTATTCTTATTACTCATATAGCTAATCCTCCAACAGGATACACAGTATGTAGCCGGTAGGTTAACACCGCCAATGTGACTATAATGTCGCTGACACAGGTTTTAGTGCGCCAACCAGAGAGGTTACGAGCTGTTTTTCACCTGCGCCGTCAAAGAAATCAATCCAGACGCCTAGTTTCTTGATCAAACTTGTGTTGCCAGCCGCAGGTTGGTGTCGATGCAGTGTGTGGTTCCACTTACGGAACAACGAATAACGGCGGGCACTGGAGAGATATGCTCGGTCATGTGATCAATCAATATGACAAAGCGGTTCTGAGTTGTGAATACACCAACGAGAGATGCGATTTAATTAACTCGATCATGCGCGGTTTGCCCAATGGCATGGGGTGGGGCACCTTTTTATGGGAGCCTGTTGTTTACCCGAGTAATGCAAGACACCGGTTATTTGACCGCGATGATGGGGCCAGACTACCTGATGCTTGTCGAATGGACAGGACGAGTTATCAGAGAGGACAAGCGCGGAGCTATCCCCACGCATCTACCCGGTATTCTCCAACGCCTCAATATCGACCCAGAAAATTGGTTTACCCTTACTACTGAATTTGAGCGAAAAACCCAGAGCTTTGTCGGTGAGCGGATCAAATCCGCCAAGCCGCCGGCATACTTGGCTATCGAAAGCCACCAGGTATATCCACCGCGAAAAACACTGTTCGCTTAAACGAGCGCTCCAACCTTATTCTGCAAATGTTCGCCGAATACCGAACCTGGTAGGATCTGTCACGCATAAAATCTACGAATTTGGCGAGAAATATAACCTCTAGCAACTAAAGTACATCTACTGCTATAGCCGAGCGAATTTTTTGAGGACCAGACAGGATCTGGTTTTCATCTTTTAAACAATGCCTGTCTCGGGTTTGCTTTTGTTGCCGTGCTTGGCCTGGTTATGTGTCTGAGACATTGCTAGATCTTCCCGACTAAGTAAAGCGCTGAGAATAGGAGAGTCAATAAACCAACTACACTACACCAGAAACCGGTATTCCGCGTTCCGTACTCTTCGAGATATATCACTTGAGAAGAAGACGGGTACTTCCCCAAGGTGATTAACTTGCAGATCGGCCAGCCAACCCAGTAGCTAATTGTTCCGAAGAAGATCTCTGCGAGAATATATCCGACTCCTCAAAAAAACCCTTTCCCTACTTCTTCAACTAGATCATCCATAAATTTTCTCTTGAGTACATATAACGTTGCCAGCAGAGGCGGGCTACGCTGCTTATGCGCGCAGCGCATAGCGTAGGCCGTCCTGCGGAGGCGCGTAGCGCCGGAGCGTACTGCCTGGCCTGGTTATGTGCGCTCACTGACCAGGTCCGATAGCTTAAATAGGTGTGGTAACGGCCCACACATAGTAACAGGCTCACCCTCCTTCGGAGGTAAATCGTATTTTACTGAAACTTTTGCATCTGCTAGAAATTTTTCGCTTATATATACGTGCGATATTTTATACTGGCTTGCATCTATCCCGCCAAAATTCTCTTCTGCAGGCCGCATCATAAGATCTGTCGAAATATAGTTTTCATCACTATCTTCGACATGCAACATTACATAGGAAACTGGGATCCCCTTGTGTTCATTGGGATAGTAAATAGTTACACCTTCCTCATAAGATTGATCCCATCTTTCAGCCAAAACTTTAGGCTTGCCCTTGCCTTCTTCACTACAGGAAGCCGCGAAAGGAATATTAATCAGTATCAGAAAAGTGAAAAGTAATCTCATTCTTCTTTTCTCACATAACAGTTAATTCAAAAGACCCTGCCATATATCTACCTGCTCTCTATCTGCGACCTCTTCCAAATCTTCTTAACGGTAAAATCCTGACAAAACAAACAGTTAAACTAAATAGCCGGATTTTTCAACAAATAGATAGTGCAGCCCAGCTTTATATTTCCCCCTTAGAGACGCTTTTGATCATATTGGGGACTCCTTAAAAGTCAATGATTTAGGGAGCGTTTTCTGTAGATAGACGAAGCCGCTGCTGAATTCAGCTATTGGCATGTGGCGATACAACGAGATGGGAGAGACGGAAATAGAAGATTTCCTGAGTTTCCGCGCATCGCAGCGCTTTTGCTCTACCAATACGCAGCGTATAGCTGCTCAATGCGCTTATATATCTTTTCAAGCGCTTCCTCGGCATAGATATCAATCTGCTTGATTTCAACCTCGTCGAGCAGCATCGGGCTGCCTGCCGGTGGTTTACAGTCGGGAGGAGAAAAAGCGATTCTCGCTCAAAAGATCCACAATACCGAGTGGCGGTTTGAAGAGCGGGTTACTGAGTTAAGGCCCTCTCCGCCGGCCCCTCTCCCGCAAGCGGGAGAGGGGTGCATAAAAAGAATTAGAGCAACTACCAGGCCCTACCGATGGCAACCCTGCGGCTTGCGCTGTCCTTGCGTCCCGCGCCGTCGCTTACAGTCAGGGTAATCTTGTAACTACCCTTGCGGCCGTAGCGGTGCCAGGCATTTGGCTGCTGCGCCTCGCTGCCGTCTCCAAAATCCCAGTGGTAGCTGAGCTCGCCGTCACCGTCGTAGCGGCTGCGGTCGAACACCCATACCCAGTTGAAAAATCGCCACAGGAAAAAGCGGGCCTGGGGTCCGCTGCTGTCTTCCACCAGCAGTTCCCGCTGCGTGTTGGACTTGGCACCAAGGTCATCTTCTACCTGCAGGGTTACGAAGTAGGTGCCGCCCTGTTGATAACGATGGCTGGGGTTCTGCTCGGTGCTCGAATGACCGTCACCGAAGTCCCACAGCCAGCTAACAATACTGCCGTCACTATCGCTGCTGGTGTCGGTGAAGTGAACGCGCTTGCCCTGCGCCTCCGTGATGAAATCCGCAACGGGCGCGGCATTGCCGCCGGTCAGGTCCAGCTCCACCACCAGCGGGTCGTGGTCGGATGCGCGGTAGGGGTCGGCGTTGTAGAGGGAATCCAGTTGGGCCGCGCTCTTGAACTCGGTGTTGTAGTCCAGTGTCCGCGGCTCGTCGGCGTTGATATGCCAGTCGGCGATGCCGGTGACCAGCGCTGCCAGGGCGGCGTTGGCGAGAGCGTGGTCCAGGTAGCCGGCCTGCGCCTGGTACACGTAGGAGTGGGCCGCGTCCCCGTGGAAGCTGGCCAGCAGGTTGGTGTAGCCGGCGTCCTGCAGTGCGGTGATGGGGTTTTCCCGGGCGTAGCTGTTCAGGTCGCCGAGGATCAGAACGCTCCCGGTGCCTGTGCCGGTGGGATCGGCCGCGAGCCAGTCCGCCAGGGCGTCGGCGGCCTGGGTGCGGACCTGGTTCCAGCAGCCCTGGCCGTCGTTCTGGTCGTCGTTGAGGCTGCCGTCGCCGGGGCAACTGCCCTTGGATTTGAAGTGGTTGATCGCCACCGCCAGGGATTCGCCGCTGGCCAGTTCGGTAAAGGCCTGCAGCAGCGGCTGGCGGTTCAAGTCGTCGAAGGGGTAGCTGTCCAGGGTGGCGGCGGTGCCCAGGGGTTGCACCCGGTCGCTGCGGTAGATGATGCCCACGGTGATTTCGTCGCTGCCCAATTGCACCAGACCCGGGTCCACAAAGGCGTAGGCCCGGCTGCCGGCGGCGGCGTTGAGGCCGTTGACCAGGTCCTGGATGGCGCTGTCCGGGCCGTAGCCGTCGTTCTCGATTTCCATCAGGCCGACAATATCCGCACCGGTGCCGCGGATGGCGGCGACGATCTTGTCGCGCTGGCGCTGGAATTCATCCAGGGTATCGGCGCCGCGTGAAGTGGGAAAACCGCCGCCCTGGCCATCGCCGTTGAAACTGCCAGAGCCATTAAAATAGTTGAGCACGTTGAAGCTGGCGACGCGCAGGCTGCCGGTGCCGGGCAGTGCTGGGGAAGTGGTGCGCGGCTCGACGTCGGCGAACTGCGGCGTTTCCACCGGGTGCACGCGATAGGCGTCGAAGCCGTAGCCGATCACGCCGCGCAGGCCGGTCAGGGTCGCGCCGGCACGCAAGCTGTTGTCGGCGCTGAGCCCCGGGGCCGGATAGGGGATGGCCTCCGGGTTCTGCACCGTGGAGCCGTCGTCGAGCAGTATGCGGTTGAGGTCGTTGGCGGCCTGCTGGGCCTGAGCCGCGGGCCCCGGCTCGGTGATGTGGGTGGGTACGTAGAGGCGGCCGGCTGAGAGATCGAGTTCGCCGTAGCGGCCCAGGTTGTAGTTGCCGCTGACCGTCAGCGTCTGTGCGAAGTGAACGAGCATCCCCTCGTAGCGCTCCGCGTGATCGGCGTCGACAAACGGCAGGCTCACTTCCGCGGCGGTGACGCTGTAGCCGCTGCCGCACACGGTGACACCATCCACCTGGTTGAGTTCGGTAAAATCGAAGTACTCGGTGACCTGGCCGCCGACGCGCACCAGGTCGCCCACGTTCACCTCCACACCGAAGCCATTGTCATAGACGAACAGGCCCTCGGAACTGGTATCCAGGCCGTCCTGGTCCACGTCCTCCTCCTGCAGGAAGAAGCCGCCCAGACCGCTGGCGGTATCCTGGAAATCTCCAATGACGACGGCTTCGATTACGTGGCGCTCGCCGGCGAGGGGGCTGGCGGCGCCGGTGCCCTGCACGGCGCTGATCAGGGTGGCGGGATCGCCGCATTGACCCAGCTCAGCGCTGCCGCCGCCGTTGCCGCCACCGCCGTTGTGGTGCCCCAGGTCATCGAGGTTGTCCTGGCCGGCGCTGGTCCACTCCAGGGAGGGGTCGAAGGCCCCGCTGCCGTCTGTGCGGCCTTCCAGCACCTCGCTGTTGCGGCGCAGGGTCTGGTTCCGGGTGCCGGTGGTGGAATTGCCCCACTGGCTGCCCGGGTCCACGCCGATCTGGCCGATCACATCCACAAATCCGACCGGGCCGACGAGGGCCACCGCGTCGTCGCCATTGAACAGGCTGCCGCCGAAGATCTGGTCGGCCGCGGCCAGTACCGCGGCGTCGGCGCTGGAGTGCGCGAGCACGAATACCTCGCTGTCGGCCAGGCTGCCGCTGAGGGTGATATTCTCACCGGGGGAGGTGGAGCCGTTGAAATAGACTTCCACCGTGTAATCGCCGAGGTCCACCGGGCTGCCGGTGCCGTTATAGATTTCCAGCGCCTTGTTGAAGCCGCTGCCCTCGATATATTCGGAGATAATCAGGTCGCCCGCCTGGACGCTGCCGGCCAGCACGGTGAGCCACAGCGCGAGCTGTGACACGATTGTGGTTTTCATCACATCTTTCCTTGTTGTTTGCAGTATGGAGGCCGCACAACTCCCGCGGCCGGGCCGGTCGCGACGGCGAACGGGATTTCCAGGCCGGCACCTTGCCAGAGGAAGTGTGATGAAAAGATGAAAGCCGCCGGGCTCCCCTACTATTTTGTGAACTACTTGCCTCAAACAGGGCCGTAGGGTGCGCCGCGCGCACCGAATACGGCTTGAGGCTTCGGCAAGACCTGGCCGGTGCGCACGGCGCACCCTACTCCAATTACAGATTCGTATTTTTGGGGGATGCAGTAGCATGGGCAAAGCGCAGCGTGCCCATCCTACCGCTCGCCCCACACTTCCTCGAGGCGCTGGTCGCGCCCGCAGCGGAAGCGGTAGTACTTGTAGCGGATGGGATTGCGCTGGTAGTAGTCCTGGTGATACTTCTCCGCGGGATAGAACTCACTGGCGGCGACGATTTCAGTGGCGATTTTTCCGTCGAGTTTTTCCGCCACTTTTTCTTTGCTGGCCTCCGCCAGTTTTTTCTCTTTCTCGTTGCCGTAGAAGATGGCGCTGCGGTACTGGCTGCCGCGGTCGCAGAACTGACCGCCTGCATCCAGCGGGTCCACGTTGCGCCAGAAGACTTGCAGCAGTTCTTTGTAGCCTATCTTGTCCGCGTCGTATTTCACCCGAACCACTTCCGCGTGGCCGGTGTTGCCGGCGGAAACCTGGTCGTAGCTGGGGTTTTTTACATGGCCGCCGCTGTAGCCGGAGGTGGTTTCCAGTACGCCTTCGAGCTTGTCGTAGGGCGGTTCCATGCACCAAAAGCAGCCGCCGGCAAAAATTGCTGTGCGGATATTGTCTTGGGCCAGGGTGGTGCTGGTGATAAAGGTTAACAACAGAGCGTATAGCCAGCGCATCATTTTTCCTCTTTGAGATGTGTGAGGCGGAGCTGGAGCCTTCTGCGCTCAACGGCAAACAGCTCCGCGGTCCCGGGGTCAGACTTCACCGCGCAGGGCGCGTTCGAATAATTGGCTGTACTGGGTGGCGCCGAGGTGGATCGGGTTGCCGGCCGCGGCGGCGTCCATTTCGGCCATGTGCCCTACCCTTTCGATATCCCCGTCGCCGATACCGATTTCCTCCAGGCTGTGGGGGATGCCGATTTCCGCGCGCAGGACCAGTACCCAGTTGAGGACGCCGTCGAAGCCGGGGCTGTCCAGGTTCAGGTAGCGCGCCAGTTTTTCCATCTGCGGCGCTATGGCTTCGCGATTTTCCCGCAGCACATAGGGCATCAGTATCGCGTTGAGCAGGCCGTGGTGTGCGTCGTAGAGCGCGCCCAGGGAATGCGACAGCGCGTGCATGGCGCCCAGGCCACGCTGGAAGGCGGTGGCGCCCATGCTGGAGGCCACCAGCATCTGCAGCCGGGCCTCCAGGTCGTAGCCGTCTGCCACCGCTCGCGGCAGGTGCTGTCGCACCAGGCCCATACTCTCCAGGGCGATGCCCTCGGCCATGGGGTGATACGACGGCGAGCAGAAGGCTTCCAGGCAGTGGGACAGCGCATCCATACCGGTGGCTGCGGTGAGTCCGGGCGGCAGGCCCAGGGTCAGTTCCGGATCGAGGATCACCAGCGCCGGCAGCATTTTCGGATGGAAGATAATGCGTTTGACCTGCGCCTCCTCATCGACGATCACCGAGGAGCGCCCCACTTCCGATCCGGTGCCGGCGGTGGTGGGCACCGCCACCACCGGTGCCATTCCGGCGGCGTCCACCCGCTGGAAATTGTCCCCGATATCCTCGAAATCCCACAGCGGCCGATGCTGCCCGGCCATCAGCGCGACGGCCTTGCCCGCGTCCAGCGCGGAGCCGCCGCCGAAGGCAATGACGCCGTCGTGCCCGCCGGCTTTGAAGACCGCTGTGCCGTCCGCCACATTCTGTCCACAGGGGTTGCCCTTGACGGCGGAAAAGAGCCCGGCTTTCAATCCGCGGTCGCGGCACAGGGTCAGGGCGTTTTCCACCATCGGCAGCGCAGCCAGCCCCGGATCGGTCACCAGCAGCGGCGCGGACACGCCCAAGTCGTCGCAGGCTGCCGCCAGTTCGGCGATACGGCCGGCGCCGACGCGCATGTCGGTGGGGTAGTTCCAATTCGCGTGAAATCGGGTGATGTTCATAATCGAATCTTTAAGTGGAAGGATTTAGGCCGGGTCAGGTGTTCGTAACCGATACTCGACAGGGTGCAGCCGCGCCCGGAGTTTTTCACTCCGCTCCAGGCCAGCGCCGGATCCAGATAATCGCAGCGGTTCAAAAATACCGTGCCCGATTCAATCCGGTCGCCCAGTGCTTCGGCCACCTCCAGGTCGCGGCTGAAAATCGCCGCGGTGAGGCCGTATTCGCTGTCGTTGATCAGCGCCAATGCCTCCTCGTCGTCGCGCACTTTCTGGATACCCACCACCGGGCCGAAGGATTCCTCGGCCATGACCCGCATGCCGGGCTGTACCTCCGTCAGTATCTGCGGTGCCAGGTAGGGGGTGCCGGGTTTATCCGCAGGGAAATCCATCGGGTCGATATGCGCGCTGGCGCCCTGGGTAATGGCCTCGTCTATCTGCCCGCGCACAAAATCCGCGGCTTCCGCGCGTACCAGCGGACCCAGGGTTGTTTCCGGATCGTCGGGGCGGCCCAGGCGGTATTGCTTCACCAGTGCGATCGCGCGCTCGACGAAATCCCCGTACAGCGCCTCGTGCACATAGAGGCGCTCTATGCCGCAGCAGGATTGCCCGGAATTGAAGAAGGCGCCGTCGACGGCGGTTTCCACCGCGTGCTGCAGGTCGGCATCGGCGCGCACATAGGCCGGGTCCTTGCCGCCCAGCTCCAGGCCGACGCCGATAAAACGCCCCGCCGCCGCGTACTCCATCGCGGCACCGACCTTTACCGAGCCGGTGAAGGAGAGGTGCTTGATTGCCGGGGACCGGACCAGCCGCTCTATATCCCCATGGCCCAGGTGCAAATACTGGAATACGCCCCGCGGCAGCCCCGCCTCGGCAAATGCCTCCACCATACGCTCGGCGGCCAGGGGCGTCTGCGCCGAGTGTTTGAGCAGTACTGCGTTGCCGGCCAGCAGCGCCGGCACCACCGCGTTTACCGCGGTGAGGTAGGGATAGTTCCAGGGCGCGATCACCAGTGCCACCCCCAGCGGTTCGCGGCGGATAAAGCGGACAATGCCGGGCTTTTCCGGCAGCCGGATATCGGCCAGGGCCGCTTCGGCGATATCCGCCATATAGGTGGCGCGCTCGGCGAAACCGCGGATTTCCGAGGGGGCCTGGCGGATGGGGCGGCCCATCATCCAGCAGAGCTCTTCGGCGAGTTGGCTTTCTTTGGCGGTGAAGTTTTTTATCGCGGCGCGGGTGATGGCGATGCGCTCTGTTAATGGGGTTTGTTTCCAGGCGGTTTGGGATTTTTGGGCGTTGTCCAGTGCGGTTTGGATTTCGTTTTGCGACGCAAGGGGACGCTCTGCGTAAATTGAATTATCTATCGGGGAGATGCATTGCAATGTATTCATGAGTGTTTCTCTGCCACGTTGGCGGGCCTGCGGCCCGCAAGCCGAGCTGGAGCTCGGCGTTCCCAGGGGCGGAGCTGGAGCCTTCAGCCTCGATAAATAGCTCCGCGGTCCCGGGTCCCAATCAAATAATTTCGAAATAGCGGTCCAGTTCCCAGTCGCTGACGTGGCGGCGGTATTCCCGCTCCTCCCACTCGCGGCTGGTGGCGAAGTGGTCCACGAATTCGTCGCCGAACAGTTCGCGTGCGGGTTTCGAGGCCTTGAAGCGCTGCGCGGCCTCCCACAGGGTGCGCGGCAGAGCCAGTTCCGGCGGGTGTTCCAGGGCATAGGCGTTGCCGGCCACCGCCTCGGTGGGTTCCCATTCGTGCATGACGCCGTAGAGGCCGGAGCCCAGGGCCGCGGCCAGGGCCAGGTAGGGATTGGCGTCCGCCGCGCCCAGGCGGTATTCCAGGCGCTGGGACTTGTCGCCGCCGGGGATGGCGCGCAGCGCGGTGGTGCGGTTCTCCATCCCCCAGGTGGCGTCGGTGGGCGCCCAGAAGCCGGGCACCAGGCGCCGGTAGCTGTTCACCGTGGGCGCCATCAGGCACAGAAATTCCGGCATCAGCCGCTGCTGGCCGGCGAGAAAATGGCGCTGCAGCGCACTCATCACCTGCGGCTGCTCCGGGTTGTAAAAGGCGGATTTGCCGGAATCAAGGTGGCGCAGGGAAAGGTGGATGTGTCCGCTCTGCCCCGGATACTGGCCGGACCATTTGGCCATAAAGGTGGCCATCAGGCCGTTGCGCTGGGCCAGCACCTTCATAAAGGTCTTGAACAGCGCCGCCTTGTCCGCCGCCGCCTCGGCACCGTCCACGGCGATAGCCGCCTCCAGCACCCCGGGGCCCGTCTCGGTGTGCAGCCCTTCCAGGGGGAAATCCATGCGCTCGCCCAGCTCCAGGATCTGCCGGTGCAGCTCCGCGTGCACCGAGTTGCGGATCACCGAGTAGCCGAACCAGTCCGGGGTGTAGGGCTTGAGATTGCGGAAGCCCTTCTCCCGCGCGGAATCCGGGGTTTCGTCGAACAGGAAGAATTCGTACTCCAGCGCCGCCAGGGGCTCAAAGCCCAGGGCCTGGCAGCGCTCTGTCACCCGGCTCAGGGTAGCGCGCGGGCAGACCGCCCGGGCGCCCCCATCGAATTCGGCCAGGAACAGCAACATGCCTTCCTCGAAGGGGATCTCGCGGCAGCTGTGCGACAGTATGCGCACCGGCGCGTCCGGGTAGCCGGTGTGCCAGCCGGTGTAGCGGGCGTTGTCGTAGAGCTGGTCCTTGACGTCCCAGCCCAGCACCACATCGCAGAAGGAGAAACCCTGCTCCAGCGCGGAGAGGAACTTGGCGCGGCTCATATACTTGCCGCGCATCACTCCGTCGTTGTCGAACAGGCCCACCTTGATGTGGCTGAGATTGCGCTCCTCGACGATGGCCCAGGCGTCGTCGAGTGTCTTTACCTCCCGTGGATTCAGCATCGATTCCCTCCGCCGCTATTGTCTTTATGGCTGGTTACAGGATAGTCCGAACCAAAGGATCTAAGGGCGCCGCTTTCAGCCTTATAAGACAAGGTTTATAATCCGCGCTCCCAATTTCGCCCATTTTTCAGTCAGGACCAGCAATGAGCTTCGACAAGATCCCCGCAGGCAAGGACCTGCCCAACGATATCAACGTCATCATCGAAATCCCCGCCAACCACGACCCGATCAAATACGAGGTGGATAAGGATTCGGACGCAGTATTCGTGGACCGCTTCGTGGCCACCCCCATGTTCTACCCGGCCAACTACGGCTATGTGCCCCAGACCCTGTCCGAAGACGGCGACCCCCTGGACGTGCTGGTGGTGGCCCCCTACCCGGTGATAGTGGGCTCGGTGATCCGCTCCCGGGTGGTCGGCGTGCTAAACATGACCGACGAGTCCGGCGTGGACGCCAAGCTGCTGGCGGTGCCCCACACCAAGCTGACCAAGCTGTACGACCACGTGCAGGAAATCGGCGACCTGCCGGAACTGCTGATCAAGCAGATCGAGCACTACTTCGAGAACTACAAGGCGCTGGAGCCCGGCAAGTGGGTGAAGGTGGACGGCTGGGCCGACGCCGAAGCGGCGCGCGCCGAGGTGCTGGCTTCCCGCGAGCGCTACCTGAAAGAAGAAGGCTGATCTTAACGATCAGCCGATTTGAAAAACCGGCCTCGTGCCGGTTTTTTCGTTTATGCAGGGCGTAGCCCGGATGGAGGCTCGCAGCGCCGGAATCCGGGATTCTGGTGCCGGGCCGCCCCCCATCCCGGATTCCGCTGCGCTCCATCCGGGCTACGCCTATTGATCCGGAACCCCGGAACCTGAGTAATAAACAGGCCTCGCGCCTAATGCCAGTCAGTTGAGCCAACTGACTGGCATTTTTCTTCTTTTCTAACCACCTACCCCTACATCCCCCTGCCATGCCAGCTCGCAACAATGCGAATCTGGCGATGCGCCAGAATTCCGGACTGAAGATTTTGAGGCGAAATAAGAGTGGTTTAAGCGCCCAGAGACCCGAAAGCGGTCACATACAGACGGACCCGGAAAAACGTGAGTCGACTCTCAAATTTCAACTTTAGGGGTTGCTCGGCGCCAAAATCAACAGTTAAAGTAATCAGTTACTGTCCTACGGTTTCATGTCAAGGTCCTTTGGCTCCATTTTTCTCTTTATGAGGCCGATCGAATAGGCTCCGCTTGCTTGACCAAAGGATACCGAGCCACCCCCTCCAGTACCTTCGGTGCGCCATTCGACGTGTCGAATCCGAAGCTTTCGGGAGGCGTTACATAACGCATGAAAAGGAAACACGCATGACCTGGATAAAGCGCACCTGCCTTCCTGGCCTACACCTGGCTTTCCTGCCCGCCTGCGGTGGCGGCGGTAGTAGTGCGACCTAATATACTGCGCATATTAAAATAACTTCATATCGAAGAGACCAGCATGCCTCGCAGCAAGGACTTTAAAAATGTTGTCCAGCAGAGAGTTAGAATAGACTCCGCGATTTCCTATATTCGACAAGAATACGATGGAAGGTTAGACGTCAACATTTTAAGTGAAATTTCACACTACTCTAAATTCCATTTTCAACGGCTATTCAGTGAAGTAACTGGAGAAACATGGTCGGAATACCTGCTAAGAATCCGACTTCTGAACGCGAGCAACAAGCTTATTCAAACTCAGGAAAAAATAAACGATATTGCTATCAGCTCTGGATTTATCACCCAGACTGGATTTTTAAAGGCCTTCAAGAAGCATTATTCCCTCACTCCAACCCAGTATAGACAAACCTACTATGGCGAAGAGCCTTTTTTTAATCAATTTCACGCAAATAGAATTTGCTCGAACACAAAAGAAGAGTTAGTGAATGTGATGCCCTGCAGAGCATTAGCAGCTTACTCTACAACAAATCTCAACGAGAAAACCGACCCCTCCGTTTGGGATGCGATTAAAAAACTTTGCAAATCATTAGATACGGCCTTCAATACCAGACCCCGACTCGAGCGCTTTGCTCTTTCATTCTCCGACATAAATAAAATTGAACACGCAAATAACCAAAAAAATTTCCTGGCAATGTTGCTGGTTGATGATATCCGAGAGGTGAAAAATTCAGCATTAAAACAGGTTGCCATTCAAGGTGGGGTTTATGCACGTTTTTTTCACCGGGGCCCTCTCTGTGAACATACAATAAATAAGATTCTTTACAACTGGCTTCCTCAAAGCGGCTACAAAATAGACACTAAACGACCGATGATAATGATGCCTGAGGGTGCCTTTTTAAAAGATGTCTATGAGCGATTTTTGGGTAGAGAACCAGATGGAAAAGTATACGTTTATCAAAGCCTTGGGCTGACTACGGAGCAGATTTCTCACTTCTGTTTGAGAATATACGTCCCACTATTAGCTGATTCCTTTACTGACCTCCAGTGGCAAGAGTTATCCAATATTGCGATATGAAGGCGCGTTTTTCATTAATAGCACTCCAGGAAGAACGTGCCTCGCAAATCTCTGATAAGTTTCCCGCCGAATTAACCTGAAGCTGGTGTTGGCTAGCAGCTCACACCAGTGTAAAGCTGGGCGTAAGCCAAAATTCAGGGCTGAAAGGTTGGAATTTTTACCGTGAATTCGGTCACATTCCAGCCTTTGCCCAACTCATTAGGTAAAGAGAACCCATTGTAGTTCCATTCTACCCTCCCCTTTTTTGTAGCCTGATTGTGCGGACTTCCCGCACTTCGATGAAAACGCACCCAGGGACTTAACAATGCTTCAACGACTCCTTATCCCGCTTCTTCTCACTTCCTCCCTACTCACCGCCTGTGGTGGCGGTGGTGGTGGTGGCAATGACGGTGGCAATAGCAATAGCAGTAGCAGCAGTAGCAGTAGCAGCAGTAGTAGCAGTAGCAGTAGCAGCAGTAGCAGTAGCAGCAGTAGCAGTAGCAGTAGCAGTAGCAGTAGCAGCAGTAGTAGCAGCAGTAGCAGCAGTAGTAGTAGCAGTAGCAGCAGTAGCAGCAGCAGTGGCGCACCCGCAGCCGTCGCCAAGGTCTCTTACCCGCCCCTCAATGCCAATCTCGCTGGATATGCCAGTACGACCACTGTCACCGGCATTATGGTCAAAGTAGACGCACTAGGTAACGAGACACCGGCCAGCGCTGAGGATACAAGCAGGCTGTCAGTCAACGATGTTTTCGCCACCTTCGACCTGGACGAGCCCCATCGATGGCGCGCCGAGGTTCCTGTTGACCCTCAGCTTGGCTCTCAGGAACTCAAGATAGTTTGGGAGGATGCTTCAGGAAATAGCGGGCAGATTTCGCAAGCTGTCGACAATCAGCCTATTCTTACTCGAACCGGCGGCAGTGCCGTGCTGGACAGCGCCAACAACCGCCTGCTGGTTACTGATACGGTTCGGGAGACACTGATAGCGATTGATCTTACCTCCGGCAAGCGCACCACCCTCTCCCGCGGTACAAATATAGATCCCTTTTCGCCCACTGACCTTGTACTGGACAGCGCCAATAACCGAGCGCTGGTTGGCAATAAGCAGTTTGTGGTGGCGGTAGATCTCGCGACAGGAGAGCGCACCACAGTCTCCGGCAATCTCATCGGCGCAGGCACCCAGTTTCAACAGGTCTCCGGCCTTACGCTGGACAGCGCCAATAACCGAGTGCTGGTTGTCGATTTAGCGCTGGACATTCTGTTCGCAGTGGATCTCGCCACTGGCGACCGGACTGTCATCTCAGATGCCGACAACCTCATCGGCGAAGGCCCGGCTTTTTCTGAAATCCTGCGCGTTGTGCTGGATAGTACCAATAATCGCGCGCTGGTCTTTGATTATGGGTTGAACGCTCTGCTGGCCGTGGATCTCGACAACGGCGACCGCACCATCCTCGCCGACAGTGAAACCGGCACCGGCAGCCTTCTTAAGTTTGCCAATGCCCTTGCGCTGGACAGTGCCAACAACCGGGTACTGGTCGTCGAACCCTTGTTGATGAGCTTAATAGCAGTCGACCTGGACACCGGCGACCGCACCATCCTCTCCGATAATGAAACCGGCACCGGCACGAATTTTAACGGACCCTTCACCCTTGCTCTGGACAGCGCCAATAACCGCGCACTGGTCCCGGATTACGGGACGGACCTACTCCTGTCGGTCGACCTCGATACAGGCAACCGCAGCATCCTTTCCGATGGCAGCACCGGCACCGGGGTGGATTTTGATTACCCCAGGAGCCTTGCGTTAGACAGCGTCAACAATCGCGCGTTGGTCATTGATTCGGGCCTGGGTGCACTCGTGCAGGTGAATCTCGACAACGGTGACCGCACCATCGTCTCCGGAAATGGCGTCGGCACCGGCACGGCTTTTGTTGGTCTCCCGGAGGACCTTGCGTTCGACCTCGGCAACCGCCGCACGTGGGTCATTGATTCGAGCCTGGATGCACTGATGGCGGTGGATATGAACACCGGCGACCGCACCATCGTCTCCGGGGAAGGGGCGGGCACCGGCACGGCTTTTGTCTTGCCCGTAGGCCTTGCGTTAGACAAGGACAACAATCGCGCGTTGGTCGCTGAGTGGTTCCAGAATGCGGTGATAGCAGTGGATCTCCAAACTGGCAATCGCACCACCCTCTCCAGCAATGAGGCCGGTACCGGCACATCTCTTGTCCGTCCTCGCAGGCTTGCGCTGGACAGCGCCAACAACCGCGCACTGGTTATTTGCGAGAGCGCAGTGGTGGCGGTAGACCTCGACACCGGCGACCGGACTCTCATCTCAAGCGATAGCACCGGCACCGGCATCGTGTTTGACGCACCTACAGGCATTGCGCTGGACAGCGCCAATAACCGGGCGCTGGTCACTGATAGTGGGATGAGTGCACTGGTGGCTGTCGATCTCACCAGCGGCAACCGCACCTTGGTCTCCCACCGAACTATCGGCACCGGCGTGGCTCTTGACGCTACCCGCAACCTTGCGCTCGACAGCGCCAACAACCTGGCGTTCGTCATCGATAGCGGAGCGAATGCGCTCATCGTCGTTGAACTGGAAACGGGAGAGCGGGCGATCAGCTCTCGATAATCTTTACGCGTGCGCGGGCATCCTGCCCGCGCATGCCGAGGAATATCGGCTTCTAACAAAAGCAATCCGCAGAATGCCGGTCAGTTAAGCCAACTGACTGGCATTTTTCTTTTCTGGCGGCGTACCGGTAGGGACCCTGCCTCACTTCTCAAAGACAGATCCGCGCTATTCCCACTGGCAGTACAAACTCGAATGCCATATCCGTACCCCCCGATTTCAAGCAATTCAATTGTCAGCGCTTTGATCACCGAAAGCTCCTGACCCGTTCACGACGGCCTACCAGAAGGCGCCGACAATCCCTGCGGTCAGCGCCAACAACAGCACCGACAGCACCCGGTAGTTTTTCCACACAGGCTGCCCCTGCAGTTCCCGGGTCTCCTCGGCGAAGCTCGCCGGATTCCAGGTAAACACCAGCGCGCTGTCCGCCGGCACCTGCGGGCTCAACTTGCTCGCCACCACCAGCACCAGGGCGCAGAACACAAACAGGGTCGGCGCCACATACAGGAAATGCAGGTTGAACAAGTCCCACACCTCATTGGCCAGGAACAGACCGATACCCGCAAGGGTTCCCACCACCAGGGTCACTATCGCCCCATGCGCATTGGCACCGCGCCAGAAAAAACCCACCAGGAACAGCGCCAGCACCGGCGGCACGGCGTAGGAGAGGATTTTCTGCAGGTACTTGAACAGCGAGCCGAAGTTTTCGATCTGGGGCGCCCAGGCCACCGCCAATACCATGAAAATAAAGGTCACCACCTGGCCCACGCGCATCAGCTGGTGTGCGTTCAGCGACGGACGGAGCGGTTTGACGAAATCCATGGTGATCAGCGTTGAGGCCGAGTTGAGGGTGGAGTCGATCTGCGACATCAGCGCGGCGATAAAACCGGCCAGCACCAGCCCCAGCAGGCCCACCGGCAGCAGGTCGAACATCAGCGTGGGATAGACCAGATCCGCCCGGGGCAGATCCGGATAGAGAAGAATGGCAAAGGTGCCCGGCAGTACCATGATGAACAGTACCGGCAGCTTCAGCAGGCCGGCGAAGAGCACGCCCCAGCGGCCGTGGTCCAGGTTCTTCGCCGAAAGCACCCGCTGCACCATGAACTGATTGGTGCACCAGAAGTAGAAGCCCAGCAGCGCCACGCCGGTGACCAGCCCCGGCCAGGGCACCCCGGCGTCGTCCGCCGGTCGGACCAGGCTGAGCTTGTCGGCCGAGACCTGGGCCAGCACATTCTCCCAGCCGCCGGCCTTGTCCAGTGCCAAAATGGTGATCACCACAGACCCGATCACCAGCAGCACCGCCTGGATGGTATCCGTGTACATCACCGCTGCCAGCCCGCCGCTGATGGTGTAGATACCCGCGACTATCGCCAGCAGGGCGACCATCTGCCAGATGGGGAAATCCGGGAAGATCAGTTTCAGCACCAGCGCGCCGGCGTAGAGGCTGCCGGCGGTGTCCACGACAATATTGAGAAAGATCGTCAACAGGGAAAAGTAGCGCCGCGCGCGGTAATCGAAGCGCCGCTCGAGCATTTCCGGCATGGTGTAAAGGCCGGTGCGCAGAATCACCGGCAGGAAGAACACCGCGAAAAATACCAGCACCACCGCCGCCATCCACTCGTAGTTGTAGACCGCGATGCCGCTGCTGTAGGCATCGCCCGCCAGGCCGATCAGCGTGGTACTGGAGATATTGGATGCAAAGAGGGACAGGCCGATAAACGGCCACAGCATGGCGCGGCCGGCGAGGAAATAGTCCTCTGCGTTGTCGTGTTTACGGCTCAGGTAGAGGCCAATGGCAATGGTGGCGACGAAGTAGACACCGACGATGGCAAGGTCAATGCCGTGCAGGCCCAGGTCCGCGGTATTCTCTATCATCTCGCTCAACTCTTTTATGGTTTCTTATGGTTATTCCACTGTGCGAGCGGCCACTGGCGCCGCCGCCTTATCGATTTCATTTTACAATAATAATTCACAGTGGTTTAATAAATCAATGGATTCCGGAGAGGATGAAAAACTCCCTCAATAACAACGAGTTACATTACGAAACGCCTGGATCAAACCGATTGAATGCGCTCCAGTCCACCCTTAAACTGAATTTTTGTGCGCACTGCGGCCAGACCACTGGGAGACTAAGGCATGAGCAGGGGAAGTAATTCCAGCGGTTTGCGCCGCTATAACGAGCGGGTGTTACTGGCAGCATTGCGGCAGCGGGGAACGGCATCCAAGTCGGAGCTGGCCCGTTCGGCCAACCTGACCGCCCAGGCGGTGACGAGGATCGTCGACGACCTGGAACAGGCCGGGCTGGTGCTGCGGGAAGGCCGCCGACTGGGCGGCAAGGGCCAGCCCTCCACACTCTACGCCCTCAATCCGAGTGGTGCCTACGCCATCGGCGTCAAGGTCGGGCGGCGCGGCGTCGAGGTGCTGCTGATGGATTTCGGCGGCCGGATACTGCACAAGCTGGAATATGAGCAGGAGATGCCTGGGCCGGAATTTGTCCTGGAGCATATCGAAAGTGGAATGGCGGACCTGATCGCGAAGCTCACCCCACAGGAAGCGCGTAAGCTGATGGGGGTCGGCGTGGCCATGCCCTGGTTTATGGGGGCCTGGAGCCGCGAGCTGGAAATAAGCCCCGAACGGGTGCGCGAGTGGGAGGAAGTCAACTTCGCCGAAGAACTGCAGGCGCGCACCAGCCTTCCGGTATTTTTCGAGAACGACTGTTCGGCGGCGGCAGCGGCCGAGCAGCAGTTCGGCGACGGGGAGGACAATTTCCTCTATGTCTACCTGGGGACCTTTATCGGCGGCGGACTGATACTGAACGGCAACCTGGAGCCGGGCGTGCACGGCAACGCCGGCGCCCTGGCCTCCATGCCGGTGCCCCGGTCCGGCCTGGATTCGGTACCGGCGCCGGCCGGTCCTTTCGATGCGCTCTACAACCGCGCGTCATTGTTCGGCCTGCGCCGGCACCTGAACGCCCACGGTATCGACCTGGCCTTTGTATCGGACCTGGAAACGGTAATGGATACCGCCCGCCCCCTGGTGCAGGAGTGGATGGAAGACTGCGCCGATGCGCTGGTGTTCGCGCTCTTGTCGGCGGTGGGCATTCTGGACCTGGAGGCCATCGTGATCGATGCGGTGCTGCCGCGTTACCTGTTGGACGAATTGGTGGACATGGTGTCGCGCCGCATTCGCCAGGCGGCTCAGGCGGACCTGTTCGTGCCGGCGATCCGCGCCGGAGCCCTGGGGGCGGACGCCGTAGCAGTGGGCGGTGCCATACTGCCCTTCTATTCGAATTTCGCACCGGATAAGACGGTGTTGTTAAAAGGCGGGGTGCCGGAGCGCGTGTCTGTGTAGGAGTCCCGAGTAGCCCCTCACGCTATGTAGGAGCGGGCCATGCCCGCGATCGCGGGCATGGCCCGCT
>NZ_JBOFOC010000061.1:0-24853 GCF_051659245.1 Microbulbifer sp. | reverse complement strand
CCCGCCGCTCCTACAAAAAGGTCGGCCCGGGCCCTGGTTTACAGATCGCCGAACATCGACTTCCCATCGAGGCCCTGCTTCTCCATCACTTCCCGCAACCGTTTCAGCGCATCCACCTGGATCTGGCGCACCCGCTCGCGGGTGAGGCCGATCTCCCGGCCCACTTCCTCCAGGGTGCTGGCCTCGAATCCGCGCAGGCCGAAGCGGCGGGACACCACTTCGCACTGCTTGTCCGGCAGTTCTCCCAGCCAGCGGTTGATGCTGTCGAACAGGTCGCTGTCCTGCAGCAGCTCCGCGGGATCGGATTCGTGCTGGTCCGGAATGGTGTCCACCAGCGTTTTTTCCGAGGAGGGCCCGATAGGCGTGTCCACCGAAGTGACGCGCTCGTTCAGCCCCAGCATGCGCTCGACGTCTTCCACCGGCTTTTCCAGCAGATTGGCAATCTCGTCCGCCGAGGGCTCGTGGTCGAGCTTCTGCGCCAGTTCACGGGATGCCCGCAGGTAGACATTCAGTTCCTTCACCACATGAATGGGAAGGCGAATGGTGCGGGTCTGGTTCATGATCGCCCGTTCGATGGTCTGCCGAATCCACCAGGTTGCGTAGGTGGAAAAGCGGAAACCCCGCTCGGGATCGAACTTTTCCACTGCGCGAATCAGCCCCAGATTGCCCTCTTCAATCAGGTCCAGCAGCGCCAGACCCCGACTGACATAGCGGCGGGCAATCTTGACCACCAGGCGCAGGTTGCTCTCGATCATGCGTTTTCTCGCCGCCGCATCGCCACGCAGCGCTTTGCGCGCGTAATAGACCTCTTCCTCTGCGGTCAATAGCGGGGAGAAACCGATTTCATTGAGATATAACTGTGTAGCATCGAGGTTTTTCTGCAGGTGGCGGTCACTTTCCACCTTGCGCGCCCTCGACTTAAGGGGGGAGGGTTCGGAGGTTTTCTTTGCCGCTGTCCTCCGGGTGCGGCTTTTAACGCTGTCCTCAGTTTGATCTGACTGTTGCTCATTGTGGTCCACTGCCAACTCTGGAGGAATATCCACTTGGCCACCCAACATCCGGTCCTGCCGTTGTGCTTCCATTTCCCCAACTCCTTGTACATTGCCAATGTCAGCCGCACTGCAGTTCGACTGCTACCAGCTCGTTGACTGCGGGTGCGACAGCCTCCGGGTCATTGGGCCTCTCGGCCGTCGCGACTCCGGTGACTACCTCAAGTGGTACAAACCAAAATCCATTTTATTGCAGAGTCGACACCAACCCGGGTCATGGCAAATAGGCCAGTGGGTCCACCGGTTGACCGTTGCGGCGAATTTCAAAATGGAGCTTGTTGCGGTTGGTACCACTTGAACCCAGTTCCGCGATCCTCTGCCCCGCTTTGACTTCGCTTCCCTCCTGCACAAGTAGTTTGTGGTTGTGGGCGTAAGCACTGAGGAATTCCTCACTATGCTTGACGATCAACAGTTTTCCGTAGCCTCTCAGCGCACTTCCCGCGTAGATCACGGTGCCATTGGCTGCTGCGAGTACAGAGTCCCCTTTTTCTCCGGCGATATCAACACCCTTGCGCAGGGGGTCCTGTGACCGAAACCCGCTGATCACTCTCCCTTTTGCCGGCCAGTGCCAGCGGATAGAACCATTGGAGGAACGGCCCGGGTTTTTTGGCGGTGCGGCACGTGTTAAGGATTTTGAGCGTTTTGGGGGAGCTTTTGCCACCGGTGGCGGTTTTGGCTTCACTTTGGCGGGCGTTTTTCCCACTGTAACCGGCGCAGGGGGCGCCTCGCCGGTGACCCGGAGGCGCTGCCCGGGGTAGATCTGATAGGGGGAGGGAATGCGATTGATGGCCGCCAGCTCCCGGTAGTCCCTGCCGTAGCGCCAGGCAATGGAGTACAGGGTCTCGCCGCGGCTCACCGTGTGGTAGTCGAGAAAAATGCCCGGCGGCTGTTCCAGTGCGCTGGTGGGGGCCCGCGGGCTGGAGCAGGCGGCAACCAACAGGGACAGAAGTACCAAGCTTAATATCTTGAACACTATCAAATTAAACTGGCGGGAAAGATGTTTTTTTCCCCGCCTTTGTTGGCACTCAAAATGTTGCAATTGAAGACATTTCATTATTCTCTTTTTACATCAGAGGGTGGCATTTATGGAAAAAGTGTCTAAAAACATGTTCCAAAAATCCGCCAAAAATCTTTAGAAAAATCTGCGACTCCGACTTAAAACAGATGTTATTGCGGCAGAGACGCAACTCTCAACAACTATTGCTTCCCCCTTCGTGCCTGTTCCCGAAGTATTCCACCAGCAGAACCAACGCCATCGCGGTAAATGCGGCAACCAGCGCGGCCCCCAGATAGGCGTTCTCGCCGGTGCGTACGGCAAAGGTCGCCGGCGAGGTGTTTGACATCAACGGTACCAGTTTGTCACCCACCGACCCGACGCCGTGGGCAGGCAGCTTCCAGGGCCAGATAATTTTCAGGCTGCCCAGCAGTATCCCCGCAAGGAATGCCAGGGTCGACGCCAGGTACCGGTGCATCAACCACGACAGCAGCCGGCTGAACAGCATCAGGCCGGTGGCCGCGCCCGCAGCAAAACAGGTGAGGTTGAGCAACTGCAGTTCGTGCACCGAGGCTAGCACCCGGGGATAGATGCCGATCAGCAGCAGGATAAAGGCCCCGGAGATTCCCGGCAGGATCATGGCGCAGATCGCCAGTGCACCGGAGAGGAACAGGGTGATGCGCGTCGCCTCGATTTGTGCCGGGCGCAGCTCACTGACCGCCACCGCAACCAGGGCGCCGGCGGCAAAGCAGGCGAGCACCAGCGGCGACCAGCGGGGAACCCGCCGCAGAATCGGCACCGCGGAAGCCAGTACCAGGCCGAAAAAGAAAGCCCACACCACAATGGGATAGCTTTGCAATAAGGAGCCGATCAGCCTGGCCAGGCTGAAAACACTGATCAGGATTCCGCCGAACAGCGCCAGCAGAAAATTGCCGTTAATCACACGCCAGGCCACCAGGGGGCCGTGGCGGGCGAGCAGCTTCAGGCTGTGGGGGCCGATACTGCTCAGGGAATCCAGTAATTCCTGGTAAATGCCGGTAATAAAGGCGATGGTGCCACCGGAAACGCCCGGCACCACATCCGCCGCGCCCATGGCCATACCGCGCGCCATCACGCCCCAATAGCGACTCTGCAAAATAGATTTCATCGCACCACACCGGAGAGCAGCGGCACGAAGCGCACCGCCTCCATAGTCTCCACATCAAACTGGTCGCTGTCCTCGCGGCGGGTGACCACCGTGAGATGTTGCCGCTCGTTGCCCACCGGCAGCACCAGCACCCCGTTGGGCGCCAGTTGCTGCTTCAGCTCCGCGGGCACGGATGCGGGGGCGGCGGCGGCGAGAATGGCATCGAAGGGGCCCGCCTCGGGCCAGCCGAAACCGCCGTTGCTGAGCTTCAGTTCCAGATTGTAAATCCCCAGCTCGCGCAGGCGCTGCCGCGCCTTCTCCAACAGCGGGCCGATACGCTCCACCGAGTAGAGCTGATCCACCAGGCGGGCGAGTATCGCGGTCTGGTAGCCGGAACCGCTGCCCACTTCCAGCACCCGGTGCAGGGACTTGGCGCGGCTCAGAAGCAACTCCGTCATGCGGGCGACGATATAGGGCTGGGAAATGGTCTGACCGTAGCCGATGGGCAGCGCGGTGTCCTCGTAGGCACGAGCCGCAAGCGCCTCGTCCAGGAACAGGTGCCGCGGCGTGGATGTCATTACATCCAGGACTTCTTCGCTGTGAATCCCCTCCTCCCGCAGCCGCTGAATCAGGCGATTGCGGGTGCGCTGCGAGGTCATCCCCAAACCTTCACGTCTCAAGTGATCCATATTGTTCTTGTTCCGACTTCACTGGTGCGCGCGGCGCACCCTACGCGGGTCCGAGTCCCGAGTCCCGAATTCTATGTGGCGTCCGCTGCATTGACCAGCCCCGCCACCTCGCGCAACAGCGCCGTGGCAAAAGCCCCCGGCGGCAGGGCGAACTGCAATACCAGGTCATCCCCGTCCCATTCGAACGCGAATGCCTCCGGATACAGCGCCAGTGGCCGGCGCTCCTGCTTGAGGCCGCAGTGCTCCAGCCAGTCGCACCAGCTCTGCCAGGGAGCAATTACCTCTCCCTCCAGCTGCCCCTGCTCCCCGGTCGCCGGATTTCTGCCCCGCCCCCACAGGGGACCGCTGGGTTCGGCCGCGGGCTCGCCGGGGAGTAGCTCCCTCCAGCTGCCGCGGCGCACCCGCTCCGCCAACACCTGGTTGAACAGCCAGCTGCGCGCGGCGGACATGGCGAAGGCCCTGGAGCTTTTCTGTACCCGGATATTCTCCTCTGCCAGCTGCCGCGCGAGGTCCAGGTTGCCTCCGTCGCGGCCAAAGCGCTGCTCGCCGAAATAATTGGGCACCCCGGCGGGCACCTGGGCCAGCACCTGCTCCGCCCTGTTCCGGTCGCCGCGAATGTGCCGCAGGCGAATCACAAAACGGTTGCCGCTGTGTTCCCCCCGGCGCAGTTTTCGCGGCCCGCGACAGTGTTCCAATAAGGTTATTTCGCTACTGTTCAGCCGCTCCCAGTCCGGCTCCGGCTTCTGCGCCAGCCATACGCTGAACCACTGGGTGGTTACCGCGTGGCGGTCCTTCAGGCCGTAGTAACCCACGTCCCGCGCCTGCACACCGGCGAGGCGCGCCAACTGCCCCGCCACCCAGCCGGTATTGGCGCCGATCTTGCTCACCCGCAGATAGACGTGCTCACCACTTTGCGCAGCCGGCGGCGCCGCCAGTTCCTCCACCAGGAAGTCCTCCGGGTGGGAGCGAAAATCGCCGGTTATCGCCGCGCCGCCGAGCGCCCGCGGCCAATTCAGTGACCAGTTATCAGTCATCAGCGATCAACACCACCGCCTGGGCGGCGATGCCCTCGCCGCGTCCGGTAAAACCCAGGCGCTCGCTGGTGGTGGCCTTGACGCTCACCGCACCGATATCCGCGCCGCAGTCCGCGGCGATATTCGCGCGCATGGTTTCGATATGCGGGGCCATCTTCGGCGCCTGGGCGATCAGCGTGGCGTCCGCGTTGACCAGGCGGTAGCCGCGTTCCGAAACCAGGCCGACCACATGGCACAGCAGCGCGCGGCTGTCGGCACCGGCGTAACTGGTATCCGTATCGGGGAAGTGGTGACCAATATCCCCCAGCGCCAGGGCGCCGAGCAACGCGTCGGCCAGCGCGTGCAAAAGTACGTCGCCATCGGAGTGGGCTTTCAGGCCGCGCTCGTGGGAAATTTTCACCCCGCCCAGGATAACGTGGTCACCGGGGCAGAAGGCGTGTACATCAAAGCCCTGGCCGATTCTAAAACTCACTAGCGTTTATCCTCAGTGGGTGCATAGCGGAGGCGCAAAATAGTCTCCGCGAGAAGGATATCGGAAGGATGGGTGATCTTCAGGTTGTCCCCGCGGCCCGGCACCAGTTGGGGCGCATGGCCGAAGAGTTCCAGTGCACTGGCCTCATCGGTGACCGGCGCCCCCTGTTCCAACGCCCGGCGCAAACAGGAATGCAGCAGGCCCAGGGGGGCGCGCTGCGGCGTCTGGGCCAGCCAGATACTACCCCGGTCCAGGGTTTGTTCTACGTACAGACGGGACTCGGGACAAATCGGCAGGATTGCCGATTTGGACGCCAAAGGCGCCCGCGAAGCGGGTGAGCGCCAGGGAGGGCGCGAATCACTCGGGACTCGGGACTCGTGCTCCCCTCCCCCGCTTGCGGGGGAGGGGCTGGGGGAGGGGGTCTCGCGGCTGCCCGCAAGCTTTATGGTGTCCCCAGCCGGCTGTGCCAACAGCGCTATTGAATCCGCTTGGAGCAGCGCTTCAATATCCGCCAACGCCACACAGGGCCGCGCGGCGTCGTGCACCAGCACGGCGGTCTCCGGGGGTTCCCGCGTGGCTAGAAAGTTCAGCGCGGCCAGCACCGAATCGGCGCGCTCCGCGCCACCGGTCACCCGGTACACCAGCGGATGCTTCGCTTCCGGCAGGTGGGAAAAGTCGGCATCGTCTTCAGACAGGGCCACGACCACGCCGGCCAGCCCTGGCCAGGACAGGATATTGCGCAGGGTAAGAGACAACAGCGGGCGCCCCAGCAGTGGCAGGTACTGCTTGGGCCGGTCCGCCCCCATGCGCTTGCCGACACCGGCGGCGGGCACCACTACCCAATAGCGAATTCGGGACTCGGGATTCGGGACTCGGGACTCGGATGAGGAGATCATGGGCTTTCAGTTTTCTCTTCGGGGTCGAGGAAGATAAACAGGGTCTCGCCCTCCTCAATCAGACCCAGGTCGTACCGCGCCTTGGCCTCCACGCCATCGGTGCCCTCCTTGAGGCTGCGCACTTCGCGCAACAGCTGGCGGTTTTCCCGCTCCAGCGCGGTGTTTTTATCCCGCTGCTCGACGAGCTGGCGTTTCAGCCGCGCGACTTCCGCCAGGCTGCCCTCACCCACCCAGAGGCGGTATTGGGTGACGAGCAATATCGCGATCAGGATTGCCAGCAGCCATTTCATGGAAAAGTCACATTATTTCGGCGGGCCTGCGGCCCGTTGCCGAGCTGGAGCTCGGCGTTCCCAGGGCGGAGCTGGAGCTCCGCTGTCCCGGGTCCCGAACAGATTACTTGAATTCCGCGCGGCCGCGGTACGGGGCGGAGCCGTTCAGCTCGGCTTCGATACGCAGCAGGCGGTTGTACTTGGCCACGCGGTCGGAGCGGCACAGGGAACCGGTCTTGATCTGGCCGGCGGCGGTGGCTACTGCGAGATCGGCGATGGTGGTGTCCTCGGTTTCCCCGGAGCGGTGGGAGATCACCGCGGTGTAGCCGGCGTCCTTGGCCATCTTGATCGCGTCCAGGGTTTCGGACAGGGAGCCGATCTGGTTGAACTTGATCAGGATGGAGTTGCCCACGCCCTTCTCTATGCCTTCCTTGAGGATCTTGGTGTTGGTTACGAACAGGTCGTCGCCCACCAGTTGGACCTTGTCGCCGATCTTGTCGGTCAGGACTTTCCAGCCGTCCCAGTCGCTCTCGTCCATGCCGTCTTCGATAGACAAAATCGGGTAATTACCGGCCAACTCGGCCAGGTAATCGGCAAAGCCTTCGCTGTCGAATTGCTTGCCCTCTCCGGCCAAGTCGTATTTGCCGTCCTTGTAGAATTCGGAGGAGGCGCAGTCCAGGGCCAGGGTGATGTCGTCGCCCAGTTTGTAGCCGGCCTTTTCCACCGCTTCGGCAATCATCTTCAGCGCCGCTTCGTTGGACGGCAGGTTCGGTGCAAAACCGCCCTCATCGCCAACCGCGGTGTTCAACCCCTCGCTGGCCAGCACCTTCTTCAGGGCGTGGAAAATTTCCGCTCCCTGGCGCAGCGCTTCGGCGAAACTGGTGGCCTTTACCGGCTGAATCATAAACTCCTGGATATCCACGTTGTTGTCGGCGTGCTCGCCACCGTTGAGGATATTCATCATGGGCACCGGCAGAGTGTATTGGCCGGCGGTGCCGTTGACCTCGGCGATATGCTGGTAGAGAGGCACATTCTTGGAAATCGCCGCGGCTTTTGCGGCGGCCAGGGACACCGCCAGAATGGCGTTGGCACCAAGCTTGGATTTGTTCTCGGTGCCGTCGGCATCGATCATCGCCTTGTCCAGGGCGCGTTGGTCGGTCGCGTCCATCCCTTTCAGCAGGTCGGCGATGGTGGTGTTGATATTCTCAACGGCTTTCAGCACGCCCTTGCCCAGGTAGCGGCTCTTGTCGCCGTCGCGCAACTCCAGCGCCTCGCGGGAGCCGGTGGAGGCACCGGAGGGGGCGCAGGCGGAGCCCACGGCACCACACTCCAGAATTACATCGGCGTTTACCGTGGGGTTACCGCGGGAATCCAGTACTTCGTAGGCTTTTACGGCGACAATCTTGCTCATTAATTTGGGCTCCGTGTTGTTGAATGGCTGAACAGTTTTTCGTTGTTGGGTGGGCCTTCGGCCCGCAAGCCGAGCTGGAGCTCGGCGCTCCCAGCTATTTGGTATCCAACGGCGGAAGGCTTTTGACCAGGTCGTCCACCGCTTTCATCTGCGCCAGGAAAGGCTCCAGTTTTTCCAGCGGCAGTGCGCTGGGGCCGTCGCACAGGGCCTTGTCCGGGTCCGGGTGCGCCTCAAGGAACAGGCCGGCGATACCGATAGCCAGCCCGGCGCGACCCAGCTCGGTGACCTGGGCGCGGCGGCCGCCGGAGGCGGCGCCGCCCGGGTCGCGCATCTGCAGCGCGTGAGTCACGTCGAAAATCAGCGGCGCGCCACCGGTGGCGTCGATCATGGTGCGGAAGCCGAGCATGTCCACCACCAGGTTGTCGTAGCCGAAGCAGGCGCCGCGCTCGCACAGGATAACCTTTTCGTTGCCGCACTCGGCAAACTTCTCCACCACGTTTTTCATCTGCGGCGGGCTCATAAACTGCGGCTTCTTCACATTGATCACGGCACCGGTCTTCGCCATGGCGGTCACCAGGTCGGTCTGCCGCGCGAGGAAAGCGGGCAGCTGGATAACGTCCACCACTTCCGCGACAGGCGCGGCCTGGTGCGGCTCGTGAATATCGGTGATCAACGGAACGTCAAAGGTTTTTTTTACCTCTTCAAAAATCCTCAGGCCCTCTTCCATTCCCGGTCCGCGGTAGGAGTGAATGGAGGAGCGGTTGGCCTTGTCGAAGGAGGCTTTGAAGATATAGGGAATACCCAGTTTTTCCGTGACTTTCACGTAGTGCTCCGCCACCTGCATAGCCAGGTCGCGGGATTCCAGTACGTTCATGCCGCCAAACAGGGTGAATGGTTTGTCGTTGGCGACCTGGATTTTCCCAATTTCAATAATTTTCAATTCTTTCCACCTGTCTGTTCGCCTGCAAGCAGGCTCCTACATAGGGGCTGGAGCTCCGCGATCCCGGGTTTGTGTAGGATGGGCAAAGCGCAGCGTACCCATCACCCGACATTGATGGGCACGTCGCTTCGCTCCTTTGCCCATCCTACAAGCTGCAACCCCGGTTCAGAGCAAAGCGCAGCGAGCCCGATCAACCCGGGTCCCGTTTTTCACGCTGCTTCATCGCCCCGGCGATAAAACTCTCGAACAGCGGGTGGCCGTCCCGGGGTGTGGAGGTGAACTCCGGGTGGAATTGGCAGGCGACGAACCAGGGGTGCTCGGGCAGTTCCACCATTTCCACCAGAGTGTCGTCCGCGGACCAGCCACCTATCTTGAGGCCGGCCTTCTGCAGACGGTCCACGTAGTTGTTGTTCACCTCGTAGCGATGGCGGTGGCGCTCGACGATCACGTCGGAGCCGTATATTTCCCGCGCCCTACTGTCCTTGGTGAGCCGGCACTCCTGGCCCCCGAGGCGCATGGTGCCGCCCAGGTCGGAGGATTCATCGCGTTTTTCCACTTTGCCCTCGCCGTCGATCCACTCGGTGATCAGGCCGATCACCGGGTGCGGGGTGTTCACGTCGAACTCGGTGCTGTTGGCATCCTTCAGGCCCAGCACATTGCGCGCGTATTCGATCACCACCGACTGCAGGCCGAGGCAGATGCCCAGGAAGGGGATATTGTTCTCGCGGGCGTAGCGCACCGCTTCCAGCTTGCCCTCCAGGCCGCGTTCGCCGAAACCGCCGGGCACCAGGATAGCATCGGCGTGCCTGATCAGTTCCAGGCCGCCCTCGGCCTCCACGTCTTCGGCATTGATGAAATCGATATCCACCCTGGTGCGGTGCTTGATGCCGGCGTGGGTAAGGGACTCGATCAGGGACTTGTAGGCGTCCAGCAGCTCCATGTATTTGCCGACCATGGCAATCTTCACTTCGTGCTGCGGGTTCAGCTTGCCGTCCACCACGGAATCCCACTCGGACAGATCCGGGGGAGCGCATTCCAGCAGCAGCTTTTCCACCACGATATCGTCCAGGCCGTAGTCGTGCAGCATGCGCGGCACGCCGTAGATGGTTTTGGCATCCGGCAACGGCACTACCGCGCGCTCTTCCACGTTGGTGAACAGGGCGATCTTGCGGCGGGAGTCATCGTCGATGGCACGCTCCGAGCGGCACAGCAGGATATCCGGCTGCAGACCGATGGAGCGGAGTTCCTTCACCGAGTGCTGGGTGGGCTTGGTCTTGGTCTCACCGGCGGTGGTGATGTAGGGCACATAGCTCAGGTGGATCAACAGCGCGTGGGACAGGCCCAATTCCACGCGCAACTGGCGCACGGACTCGAGGAACGGCTGGGACTCGATGTCGCCCACGGTGCCGCCGATCTCGACGATGGCCACGTCCATGTCGCGGCCGCCTTCCAGAACCCGGCGCTTGATCTCATCAGTAATATGGGGGATCACCTGCACGGTGCCGCCCAGGTAGTCGCCGCGGCGCTCCTTGCGCAGCACGGTTTCGTAGACCCGGCCGGTGGTGAAGTTGTTGCGCTTGGACATGCGCGTGCGAATAAAGCGCTCGTAGTGGCCCAGGTCCAGGTCGGTCTCGGCACCGTCTTCGGTGACGTAAACCTCACCGTGCTGGAAGGGGCTCATGGTGCCCGGGTCCACGTTGATATAGGGATCCAGCTTGAGGATGGTGACCTTGAGGCCGCGGGCTTCGAGAATAGCGGCCAGGGAGGCGGAAGCGATCCCTTTCCCCAACGAGGAAACCACGCCACCGGTGACAAAAATATAGCGCGTCATGCAAAACCTTGGTCAGTTGAATGCCCGATGGAATCGAGCGTGCGGGGCTGGCTCGGGAGGGCTTGAGGACCCATCCCGGTGCCTTTGAGATGGGACGCCAGACTACCAGAAAGGCCCTGCCCGCTCAATCGCCAATCACTCGCAAGCCCCGCCATAGCGCCATTTGAGCATTCCTGCAACCCCCTCGCCACACAGGAAAATATCCCCCACCGCAACCAGTTCGCCGCCGCGGTGGACCAAAGGCACCAAGTCCCGCAGCCAGGGTTCCAGGGCCTGTTCCTGCAGGAGTTTCTTCAGTGTCTGGGAGTGCTTTCTGCCCGTCGGCCTGGCCCGTTCGCCGCCGCGGCGAAAACGGACCTGGTAGTGCCCCGCCGGCCAGTCGGGCCCGGGTTCCAGCACCCAGCGGCCGGGCAGCGCCAGAGCCCCGGCGCCATTCCACTGCCATTCACCGCTGAGATCCGCGGCGGGCAGCGGTGGGGTTATATAAAGGCGCTGGCGGAACCTGCGCGCCACACGACCGCCCAGGGCAACGGCGGGCCGGCTGTCGCGGGCGGATTCCAACACCTGGGCCAGTGCCTCCTCCAGGTGTCCGGCCTCCGGCATAGCCCCGCCACTCTCCGCCAGCCAGGTGCGCAGCAGGTTTCTCCGACGCGGCGCGGAGAGTTGCCGCACTGCGGCCAGTTCCAGGCTCTCACCAAATCGCTCGCCGCGCCGCCCGCAGCGGCTCAGATCATCCTCCCCCACTTCCTGTAACAGCTCCGCCGCCTCGCGCAGGTTTTCCGTCGCCCGCGCCACCCGCCGGCGCAGTGGCCAGCGTTCACTCAGCAGTGGCAGCACCGCCGCGCGCAGGTAGTTGCGCTCCAGACGCAGGTCCGCGTTGCTCTCGTCTTCGATCCAACTCAGCCCCTGTTCGCGGGCATAGGCTTCCAACTGGTTGCGACCGCAGCCCAGCAGCGGGCGCAACAGGCTACCGGCGCCCAGGGGGCGGCTCTCCGCCATGGCCGCCAGGCCCAGCACGCCGGCACCGCGCAGCAGGCGCAAAAAGAATGTCTCCACCTGGTCATCGCCGTGCTGCGCCAGCAGCAGTTGGTCTCCCTCTTTCAACAATCCGGCAAAAACCCGGTAGCGGGCGCGCCGGGCGGCCTGCTCCAGGCCACCGTCCGCCGGGTCCACGGAGACCTCCCGGGTAACAAAGGGAATGCCCAGGGCCGCGGCGGTTTCCTCACAGTGGGCCTGCCACCGGTCCGCATTTGGCGAAAGCCCATGGTGAACATGCACCGCGCGCACCGGAATGCTCTCCGCGGCGAGCAGATGCAGCAGCACGCTGGAATCCAGGCCACCGCTGTAGCCCAGCCAGTAGCGACCGTCACAGGGATGGCGGGCCAGCGCCGCTTTCAGTGTTTCCAAAACAGTGTTCACACTTTTACCCGGTTCAACTTTGCGATTTTTCCAGAAGTCGGACGATTTGCGACGGAATTCACGAAAAGATTGACCCCCTACGACCACTTCTGTATCGAAACACAATAAATTAGGTGGCATCACCATGGAAGCGACCGAGAGTCTTCCTCAAGCCGGCATGGCGGAGGAGCAATCCACAGCCTCGCCGGGTTTTATCATTCTTATCTGCACCGTCGCCACCATCGGCGGTTTCCTGTTCGGCTTCGACAGCGGCGTCATCAACGGCACCGTGGCCGGACTGCAGCAGGCCTTTGATTCAGACAGCGCCGGCACCGGCTTCAATGTGGCCTCCATGCTGCTGGGCTGCGCCGCCGGGGCCTTCTTCGCGGGGCGTCTGGCGGACCGCTGGGGGCGCCGGCAGCTGCTGCTGCTCGCGGCGGTGTTCTTCGTCATCAGCGCCTGGGGTTCGGGCATCGCCAGCGGTTCCGCCGAGTTCGTTTTCTACCGGATACTGGGGGGGATGGCGGTGGGCGCCGCCAGCGTGATGTCGCCGGCCTATATCAGCGAGGTGGCGCCGGCGGCCTGGCGCGGGCGCCTGATCACCATCAACCAGATCGCCATTATCTCCGGCCTGTTCGCCGCGTTTGTCAGCAATTACCTGCTGGCGCAGACCGCCGGCTCCGCCAGCACCAGTTGGTGGATGGGCTTCGAAGCCTGGCGCTGGATGTTCTGGGTGGAAATGCTTCCGGCGGCCATTTTCTTCGTGTCCCTGCTGTGGATTCCGGAAAGTCCCCGATACCTGGTCCTGTGCAGGCGGACCGGGCGCGCCCGCCAGGTACTGGGCAGACTCTACGGCGAAGGCAGCGTGGAGTCCAAACTGCGGGATATCGACGCGTCCATCGCCGCGGACCACCGACCGCGCCTGAGCGATCTGCTCGACAAGGCCGGGCGGCTTCGCCCCATCGTGTGGGCGGGCATCGGCCTGGCTACCTTCCAGCAGTTGGTGGGCATCAACGTGGTGTTCTATTACGGCGCCGTGCTCTGGCAGGCGGTGGGTTTCTCCGAGGCGGACGCGCTGCTGATCAATATCATCTCCGGCGCGGTGAGCATCGGTGCTTGCGTGATCACCCTCAGCCTGATCGACAAGATCGGCCGCAAGCCGATTCTGCTGGCGGGTTCCTTCGGCATGGCCATGACCCTGGCCCTGGTCGTCATGGCGTTCACCAGCGCCGACATCGGCGCGGACGGCAAGCTGGTGCTGTCGGATTCCATGGGTCTGCTGGCGCTGGTGGCGGCCAACGCCTACGTGTTCTTTTTCAACGGCTCCTGGGGGCCGGTGATGTGGACCCTGCTCGGGGAGATGTTCCCCAACCAGATCCGCGGTTCCGGGCTGGCGGTGGCGGGCCTGTCCCAGTGGGGCTCCAACTTCGTCATCACCATGACCTTCCCGCTGCTGCTGGCCGGCATCGGCCTGGCGGGGGCCTACGGTATCTACCTGCTGTTTGCGGTCCTGTCCATTCCCTTCGTGGTCCGCATGGTGCGGGAGACGGTGGGGCGGGAGTTGGAGCAGATGGAAGGCTGAGGGCGCATCCCCCGGAGCGCGGATTCGGCGCGGAGGCTCTACGGGTAGCGGCCTGTCCGGCCGGCGCATCCCCCGGAGCGCGGATTCGGCCCTTACACCGCACCAGACTGGATACCGGCCTGCGCCGGAGTCAATGAAAACTTGATTTGAAACCACCCCAAAATCACATGGCCGCAACCTTCTCTGGCTGGTTGCGGTGCCGGTACTCGGTGGGTGTCATGCCCACCAGCTTCTTGAAGAAGGAATTGAAAGTCGCCTTGGTGTTGAAACCCGAGTCGAGCATGATATCCATCACCGTCTGCTCCGCGCAGTCCGGGTCCGCCAGGCGGCGCTTGGCCTCTTCGATGCGATAGTGGTTGACGAACTCGAAGAAGTTGCGCCCGAAGTGCCGGTTGATGGTGTTGGACAGCCCCCGCTTGGGTATTTCCAGTTGCACTGCAAGTTGCTCCAGGGTCAAGGTCGGCGCCAGGAAGGGTTTTTCCTCTTCCATATACCGGGTAATTTTCTCCGCGAGCGCACAGTCCACCGGGGGCTTCTCCTCCACCTTTTGCTGCGGCTCGTCTTCCTCCGATTTTCGCTCCAGACCCTCGAACATGGAGGAGTAGCTGAGGCTGAAGAAAATCATCGCGCTGATCAGGATAAAGACCATGTAGTTGCTGGTGAGCCCCATGATGCGAAAGTCCACCATGATATCCAGTTGCGCAGCCAGGGTGAGCGCTATGTTCACCAGCACCGCCCAGCTGCGGATCACCAGGAAGCCCAGCACCAGCATCATCAGCCAGGTGAAGTCGATTTTCTCGATATTGGAATAGGAATCCTGTATCCGGCGGCGGCAGTTGTGGATCTCCAGCAGGCACAGCATGCCGAACACCACCCGCAGCACTTCCCGCCCGAAACCGATCGCCAGGTTCAACAGCGTCTCATCGTAGGGCGTATAACCCTCGAGCATGGAGACTTTTGTCGCGGTATCGAATCTGAAATAGGAAAAATATTCGAACAATGCGTAGGCGACGAAGGGCACCAGGTAAATCAGATCCCTGCGGGTCAGGCGGTATTCCCGGTAGATCAGCGAGCGGGTGTACCAAAGCAGCACCGGCCCCTCCAGCCAGTAGCCTAAACCGAACACGTAGAAAAGGTTTGGAGAAGTATGAATTGCCCAGTCGCGGAAACCCGCGCCGAAATTGATCAGGATGTCCAGCGGTATCGCCGCCTGGGTGAACAGAAACAGTGCCAGCAGCACATTGCTGATATAGCCTTCCCTGCGGATTACCAGTAGCAACAGTGCAAACAGGGTGCACTGGTAACTGGTCATCATCAGGACTACATCATGGAAATTGAACAGAAGAATATCCATATCCACTATCGCTCTCGTTTGTTCTTGTAAATCGGGCGGGAAGGTTAATTGTTAACCACCAGCCAGGCAAGCAGTGACTCCACATCCGGTCCAACTTTGTGTTCAGTGCAAAGTTGGACGTCCAAAATTGTGATGCAGCGCAAACCAGGACGATCGCGGCCGGGCCCGACGGGAAAATACTGCCGAGACATCGAAACCCGATTCTAACGATAACAAAGGGAGCACCGGCAGTGATGCTCACTGCCGGACCGGCGCATCACCGCGCCTCCGACCGGAAGGTATTCCCTGCGGGATCTCCCGCACTTTCACTGAACCCTATTTCCCGGAGTGTCTATGTTCTATAAGCAACAATGCACCGCCTGTGCCCTGGCACTGAGCGCCCTGCTCACCGCCTGTGGCGGCGAGCGTTCAGCGGCGGATGCCGGCGAATCGGCGGAACCTAAAAAAGAAACGGTCACCGCAATCACCGGGAGCGCCTGGCCCCAGCTTCAGCCGGCCCTGCCCGGGGACTCCGAGCTGGAGGAGAAAATCGCCGGCCTGCTGCAGCGCATGTCCCTGGAGGAAAAAGTGGGACAGCTGATCCAGGCGGAAATCAAGTACATTACCCCGGAAGAAGTGAAGGAATACCATATCGGCTCCGTCCTCAACGGTGGCGGCACCTACCCCGACAACGACAAGTTCGCCACCGCCGAGGACTGGCAGAAACTGGCAGATGCCTACTACGAAGCCTCCATGGATACTTCCGACGGCGGCGTGGCCATCCCCATCATCTGGGGCAGCGACGCGGTGCACGGCCACAACAACCTGGTGGGAGCCACCCTCTTTCCCCACAACATCGGCCTGGGCGCGACCCGCGATCCCGAACTGATTCACCGCATTGGCCGCGCCACCGCGCGGGAGGTGGCGGCCACCGGCGTGGACTGGACCTTTGCCCCTACGGTGGCGGTGGTGCGCGACGATCGCTGGGGCCGCACCTATGAAAGCTACTCCGAAGCTCCAGACGTGGTGAGCGAATACGCCCGCAGGATGGTCGAGGGTATCCAGGGCCGTAAAGACTCCGGGGAATTTCTCGACGGCCACCACCTGGTCTCCGCCACCAAACATTTTGTCGGCGACGGCGGCACCACCCGCGGCATCGACCGCGGCGATACCCGGGTGAGTGAGCGGGAGCTGGCGGAAATCCACGCGGCGGGCTACATCAGCGCGCTGCAGGCCGGGGTGCAGACGGTGATGGCCTCCTTCAACAGTTGGAACGGCGAACGCCTGCACGGCCACCGGTACCTGCTCACCGAGGTGCTGAAAAACCGCCTGGGCTTCGACGGCTTCGTGGTGGGGGACTGGAACGGCCACCGCTTCGTGGAAGGTTGCACCGTGGAGAACTGTGCCGCGGCGATCAACGCCGGCCTGGATATGTTTATGGTGCCCTCGGACTGGAAGGCGCTCTATGTGAACACCCTGAAACAGGCGAAGAGCGGGGAAATTCCCCCGGCGCGGATCGACGATGCGGTATCGCGCATCCTGCGGGTCAAACTGCGCGCCGGCCTGTTTGAGCGCGACCGCCCGCTGGCGGGCCGCGCCGATATCCTCGGCAATCCCGAACACCGCGCCCTGGCCCGGGAGGCGGTGCGCAAATCCCTGGTGCTGCTGAAGAACAACGACCAACTGCTGCCCCTGGACCCCCGCCGGAACATCCTGGTGGCCGGCGATGGCGCGGACAATATCGCCAAGCAGAGCGGCGGCTGGACCATCACCTGGCAGGGCACCGGCACCACCGCCGAGGACTTCCCCGGGGCCACCTCCATCTACCAGGGCATCCGCACCGCGGTGGAAGCGGCCGGCGGCGAAGCGGCGCTGAGTGAAAGCGGCGATTTCTCCGCAGACACCTTCGCCAACGGCGAAAAGCCCGACGTGGCGGTGGTGGTCTACGGCGAGGAGCCCTACGCCGAATGGCATGGCGACCTGGCCAGCATCGAGTACCAGTTGGGCAACAAGGAGGACCTGGAACTGCTGAAAAAGCTCAAACGGCAGGGTATTCCCGTGGTGAGCATCTTCCTCTCCGGGCGGCCCCTGTGGGTCAACAAGGAGATGAACGCATCCGATGCCTTTGTCGCCGCCTGGCTGCCGGGCTCCGAGGGCGCCGGCGTTGCCGACGTGATCCTCACCGATGCCGAAGGCGAGGGGCAGCACGACTTCACCGGCCAGCTCACCTTCAGCTGGCCAAAGCTGGTACACCAGACCAGCCTCAACCGCGGCGACGAATCCTACGAACCGCTGTTCGCCTACGGCTACGGCCTCGACTACGACGACAAGGTCCAGATCGCCAGCGACTTCCCGGAGAACGGCGACACCTACGCCCAGGGCTCCCTGGAAGACGCCTGGCTGATGGTATCCCGTCCGCGGGAACCCTGGAGATTGTTTATCGCCGACGGCGGCGAACCGGTGCCAGTGGCCGGCAACCGCGCCAGCAGCGGAGACGGCAACATCACCGTGGCCTCCATCGATATGGAATCCCAGGAGGACGCGCGCCTGATCGACTGGAAAGGCCTGCGCCGGGGCAGTGTGCAGCTGCGCGCGGAAAAGCCCCAGGACCTGAGCCGCTACCTGGACGAAAACGCCGCACTGGCCCTGGATATCCGCGTGGACCGGCAGCCCGAAAAACCGGTGTACGCGCAGATCGCCTGCGCCGAGGGCTGTGCCGGCGAACTGTCGCTGCTGAAGCCACTGCAGTCACTGCCCGCCGGGGACTGGTCCCACCTGACCATCGACCTGAAGTGCTTCGCCGAGAGCGGTGCGGACTTCTCGCGCATCTCCCATGGCCTGGCGCTCAGCAGCGAGGGGCCGCTATCCCTGGCGGTGGCGAATATCAAGTATGTGCCGGGCGGAGCGGAATCCGCGCAAATCCGCTGTCAAGGCTGATGCTATGAAACCGGCCGCCGGGGGCAATCGTGCCGGCGGCCTGTTAAGCCATTTCTTTTGTAGGATGGGCAAAGCGAAGTGTGCCCATCGAGGCCGCGGAAGATGGGCACGCTTCGCTTTGCCCATCCTACGAAAATCCTCCCAGACCCGAATGGCACTTACTTAAGCGGTTTCCGGCTCCCGTAGGGCGGATAAGCGAAGCGCATCCGCCGCCCCGGGCCTTGTAACTGGTGGATGCGCTTCGCTTATCCACCCTACAGATAAGGCCATTTGCGCTTAAGTCAGCGCCATTCCTCCCAGACCCCTCTTCCCGCTGGCGCAAGGCAACCGGCAAACACAACACTTACAAAAGTTAACGCAAATCGTTATCATTAGCCCCCGCATTGAGGACCCCTCCATAGAGCTCAACGACTTCCTAATCACAATCAATCGGAAAATATCGATGAGAATACGCTTACTGGCCCTCGCCCTGACGGCGGCCGCCTGCACCACCACGTCTTACGCAGAAGAAACCAACCGGGATATCGAGCAGGTTATCGTCACCGGCAACCGCTTTGTGGAAAGCATCGACGAGGTACCGGTTTCGGTCACCGTCATCGACCGGGACACCATCCAACAACAGCTCCAGGTCAGCTCCGAGTTGCAGAACCTGCTGGCCATCCATGTCCCGGGCCTGGCCGCCGCCAACGGCAGCACCAGTAATTTCGGCACCACCCTGCGCGGCCGCATGCCGCTGGTGATGATCGACGGCGTGCCCCAGTCCACCCCGCTGCGCAACGGCGCCCTGGGAGTCCGTACCCTGGACCCGGACGTTATCGAGCGCATCGAGGTGATCAAGGGGGCCACCTCCATCTACGGCAACGGCGCCGCCGGCGGGATCATCAACTACATCACCAAAAGCGCCGCGGACAGCGAATTCGCCGCCCGGGCCTCGGTATCCAGCCGTTTCAGCGCGGTCAAGTTCGAGGACAGCGCCGGCCTGCGCACCCAGGGCTCGGTGAGCGGTACCCGCGACAAATTCAGCTTCGTGGTCAGCGCCTCTCGCGACGAGCGGGGCGTGGAGCGGGACGCGGAAGGGGACATCATGGGGACCATCTACGGTCTCTCCGAGAGTGTGACCGAGAACTATTTCACCAAGCTGGGCTACCGGCTGGACGACGAGAAATCCCTGCAGCTCACCTACAACTATTACGAAGGCCGGCAGAACGCCGACCTGGTGGACGTGTTGGGTTCCGTCAACGAGGGCACCAAGACCTACGCCCTGCCCCTCTCCGACGGCGACACCAGACAGGGCGATGCCCAGGGCCCCAGGGGCAACCACAACCTGACGATCAAATATGTGGACGACCACCTGACCGACAACACCCAGATGACTATCGACGCCTACGGGCAGAAGATCGAGAACGTATTCTTTTTCTCCACTGCCCTGTCCAATCCGGAAGAGGGTTACGACGGCGGCCAGTCGATGATCAAATCCGAGAAAAAAGGCCTGCGTTTCAATTTCAACACCCAGCTCAGTTGGGAACGGGTGGACGGCACCCTGACCTACGGCCTGGACGCACTGAACGACGTCACCTCCCAGCCGCTGCTCGATGGCCGCATCTGGGTTCCGGAAATGGACATGGACAGCCTGGCCGGCTACCTGCAAACCAAGTGGATTCTGGACAACGACTGGATCTTCAAGGCCGGTGTGCGCCGCGAAAACATCGACCTGGTGGTGGACGATTACCGCACCCTGAAACTGTGCACGAACGCGGATACCTGCTCCGTGCCCATGGATGTGAAGGGAGACACCCTCAGTTACGAAGCCACCACCTACAACTTCGCGCTGCGCTACCACATCAACGACCACTTCAGTCCCTTCGCCAACTACTCCCAGGGCGCGGACGTCTCCGACCTCGGCGGCCTGCTGCGCTCCGCCACTGTCAACGATATCGCGCTGATCCAGACCGAAGCCTCCATCATCGACAACTACGAAATCGGCCTCGACACCCATTTCGATAACTTCGATGTCAGCATCGCCGCCTACAAGAGCACCTCGGAACTGGGCACTTCCAGCTTCTACAACTCCGAAACCGGCGTGTATGAACCGGTCCGCGCGCCCCACAAAATGTGGGGCTACGAACTCGCGCTCGAGTACCGCATTTCCGAAAGCCTCAACGTCGGCGCCAACTATAGCTGGGTGGAAGGCAAGAACGAGAAGACCGACGAATACCTGGATGCGCGGATCATCTCTCCACCCAAGTTCGTCGCCCATCTGGACTGGCGCCCGGTGGACAACGCCAACCTGGCCCTGACCTATTATCGCGTTGGGGAAAGGAAGCGCTTCGAGCCGGACGAAAACGGCAATTGGGACGGCTCCTTCGCCCCGGTCAGCGCCTACGACGTGGTCAATCTCAGCGCCAATTACCGCCGGGACAACTGGAACTTCTTCGCCGGTGTGGAAAACCTCCTCAATGAGGAATACTTCTCCGCCCGCGCCCAGGCGTTCACCTACAGCGGCGGCGCCTACCACACCATGGGCCTGGGAACCACGATCAATACGGGCGTGAACTACAGCTTCTAACGAAGACAGATTTCCTCATTGTAGGAGCGGCGGGGCGGCCATCCGCCTATGGCCGCGATCAGAATGCGCTACGAAGCCAATCTGTCGCGACCACGAGCCGCTCTCTTTTGTTCGAGGTTGAAAACCCAGAAATTGTAGGGTGCGCCGTGCACACCGTAAGGCACGGAAGCCTGCATCAGCTGAAATGGTGCGCACGGCGCACCCTAGGGCAGCGGAACTGCCATTTTTAGGAGTGCTCTTTTGATCGCTTTATGACCAAGCCAATCACCTGCCTCACATACCCGTACATTTCAGGGCAGCCGCTTTGTCTCGGGCCGGCAACATTCAGGACCTCTATATCGAACTCTTTCACAAAGCGCGCCAAAAGCGCTGCTGCAGTTTCCGGATTGACGAGTTCGATATCAATCAATTTATATGGCTTACCCAATCTGACGCTAAAAATCGCTGTCAATTCAGTGCCGCCTTTTAAATACGATTTATAAAAGATGGCTGTACCGTCGGAGTCCTCGACATTCTTCCTGGTACGCCGCCGGTAACCGCCACCGATCTCGACCAGAGGATAGACATCGCTTATCGGCCCGTCTTCAGCCATTCTTCCGGCCGGACAGAAACCACCAATCGGGAACCCCATCTCAAGGCCCGCATCCAGTGCAGCTCTATCGGCGCCCGTTTGTCCTCCGCTTATGATTTTTGAAAGCATTCTGAAATCCAGTCAATATACCGTTTGTGTTAATCGTCCAAAGGGGGTGTCACTTCCCCAAGACTGGTCTTGAATCCCCAGAGCTTGGTTGCAGGCCCTTAACTTTTTTGTCCGCCAACCCTGGCGCTTGAAATGTCATAACGCCCGCCTCTCTGTGTGAAGTATTTGGCAAAAATTAGATTTCAAACTATTCAAGACGGACAATCACTATAGACTGTCCACAAGCGATTTCCTCATACATATTATATTAAAAGGGATACCTCCATGAGGATTATGAAGGAAGTCAAGCCATTCCTGGCTTTGTGTATTCTGGTACCTGGAACTTCCGTTCAGGCCGACAGCTCAACACACACTGGAGAGGGCACCTTTTACGGATACGGTGGTGGTGGCAACTGCAGTTTCGAGACAGTGCCGGATAACATCCTGACTGCGGCAATGAATGCAACTGATTACGCCGGTTCAGCCGCCTGCGGCGGAGTTATCGTAGTTACCAGTATCGATACGGGTCTCAGTGTAACAGTCCGCATCGATGATCAATGCCCGGAATGTGCACAGGGCGATGTCGACCTGGATCAGGATGCGTTTGCCCAGATTGATGACACAACAAAAGGCCGTATCCCGATCCGCTGGAACTATATTGCCAACCCGGTAGCGGGCAATATGAAACTCTATTTCAAAGAGGGTTCCAGCCAGTGGTGGACCGCAGTCCAGGTCAGAGACCATCTTTACCCGATATCCGCACTGGAGTATCGCATCACCGGTTCCAGCGATACATATACCCACCTCCCCCGGGAGCCCTATAACTATTTCGTTGCCACCAGTGGCTTTGGTGTAGGCCCCTACGACTTCCGGATCACCGATTTTTGGGGGCAGACAGTGGAAGTCGGCGGTATCTCGCTGGTGCTGAACACGGAAATTGATACCGGCACCCAGTTTTCTGAAGTGTCCGGCGGAGGCAGCAGCGGTTCCTCCAGCAGCAGTTCCTCGAGTAGCAGCTCCTCGAGCAGTAGTTCTTCCAGCAGCAGTAGCTCCTCCAGTGGCGGTACGACCGGAGATGCCCAAACCTCCATCCGCACCGACAGTTCCTGGGATACCGGCTATTGCGCCACTGTGACGGTTACCAATTCGAACAGCACCGCACTGACCTGGACGGTGGAGCTCGATATTGGCGCAACGGTAACGTCGGTTTGGAATGCCGAATGGTCGCAAGCCGGCACCCTTCTCACGGCATCGGGAGTTTCCTGGAATGCAACATTGGATGCCGGCGCATCAACTGAGTTTGGGTTCTGCGGAAGCTATTAACTCAATAAATAGCTGAGGAAGTGTTTATGTTTAAAGCGAAACTGGCAATTGCGCTGGCCAGTATACTGCTGGTCAACCAAGCCTTCGGCTCGTACAGTTGTACGGTGTCTCCGACAAACGTCTGGGGCAACGATTATCAACTGGATATTACCGTAACCAACGACGGTCCCGACTCTATCAGCGGCTGGACGGTTCAGGTCGATTTCAATAAACCGGCCAAGGTGACCAACAGCTGGAACGTGACGATGACCGGCGGAGATACCGCCTCGCCGTCGTTCACCAACTGCTGCGGCTGGAACGGCAACCTGGCGCCGGGCCAGAGCACCACATTCGGGTTCCAGGGTACGCACGGCGGCAGCTTTGAGACGCCGAGCTGTTCCGGCAATGGCGCCTCCTCCAGTAGCTCAAGCAGTTCGAGTTCTTCATCGAGTTCCAGCAGCTCAGGTTCCACTTCGGGCGGCGCCAATATCGCGCCCCTGGCCACGGCCAGCACTTCTTATGTCTCGCCCTGGGAGACGTTGAGCGCGGTCAACGACAATAGCAGTCCGACGAACTCCAACGACAAGTCCAGCGGAGCCTACGGCAATTGGAACAACCCCAATTCCATTCAGTGGGTGCAATATGACTGGCCGCAGAACTACACGCTGACTTCTTCGCAGGTGTACTGGTTCGACGATAACGGTGGCGTCCTCGTGCCCACCACCGCCTACATGGAATACTGGAACGGCAGTTCCTGGGTAACCATTGGCGACGTGCCCCTGGCCGAAGACGCATTCAATACGACCTTTATCGACAACGTCACCACCAATCGCCTGCGGGTATCGATGCTCAACAGCAGCCAGTCGACGGGCATTCTCGAATGGCGGGTGTCCGGTACGCCGGCAGGAACAAGCTCTTCTTCCAGCAGTTCGTCGTCGGGTAGCAGCTCTTCCAGCTCCTCCGGCAGTGCTTACACCCCGGTCACCACGGAGTACGTGTATCGCGGTATCACGACCGACAATGCGTTGTTCCAGGACTCGGAGCATTTCCGCGTTTACTACGGCACCGACGGCCGCGACGCCGGGGGCATAGTGGGACACAACAGCCAGGCACAGGTGACAAAGGTACTGGACTTCCTCGAAGCCGCCTATGACTACTGGATGGTAGAACGCGGCTTCCGCTCACCCGGTCGACCGGTGAATGGCCGTCCGGGCGGTCCGTTCAAAATGAACGTCTATTCGACGGTGGACCTCAACGCCGCAGGCGCCATGGGCTATGATTTCAACGCCGGACTGCCTTATCTGGTCGTCCACACCAACTCAATAGACAGTCCCAACGTCTATGTCCACGAATTCGGCCACTGCATCACGCTGTCCGAGTACAACTGGGTGGACAAGGGCAACACCGGCGCCTGGTGGGAAACCACAGCGCAATGGCATACCGACGACTTCGTGGCCTTCGCGCCGCAATATGGCCCGGTCGCCCAACGCTACGGCCAGCCGACGACAAGCACGATCATCAATCTCGACACCGTGATCGGCCGCTCGTACCTGACGCTGGTTCACGCGGATAATCGTTACGAGGCCTGGCCCTTCCTCACTTACCTCAACAGCAATCCGGACGGCTACCCGGGCTTCGGTCAGAGCGCCGTGAGCACCATGTACCGCTCCCACCAGGGCAACGAAACGCCGCTGCATACGGTCGCGCGCATGACGTCGACACCGTGGCAAAAGGTGGTGGCCTCCTACTGGGCCCGCATGGCCTATCTGGACATCGGCCATCCGCTGGCGCAGCAACGCCTGATGAACGTCATCAACAACAGCGCCTTCCGGCAGCGGGCCTACCGGAACCTGACCCCCACCGGAAACTCCTTCTACAGGGTCATCGGGTCGCGGCAGCCCATGTACGGCGGCGGCAATATTATCCCATTGACCGTCACCGGCGATGGCAACGTCAGTTTCGAGATCACCAATCTCGGTAATGGCCTGCCAGATAGCAATTTCACGGCAATGGTCGCAATTCGCTCGACATCCGGCAACGTGCGCTACGAAGAACTGCCGTCCGGAGATGGCTCGGTGGTCGTCAACGGTAACGAAGAAGCCACCCTGGTCGTGGCCAATACACCGGACACCTTGTATACCTATGATGCGTTTGCAAGTGAAGGCAATGATCCGGAAATCAGAGGGCTGGATTACCAGGTACAGATTACCGGCGCACAGCCTCGCGATTTATAAGTAGCTTGCCAAGAACCAAAGCCCGACGAAATTTTTCTCCGGCTGTAACTACTCTCCCCTCCCCCGCTTGCGGGGGAGGGGTCGGGGGAGGGGGGCTTTGAGCAGCGGGGG
>NZ_JBOFOC010000060.1:0-38829 GCF_051659245.1 Microbulbifer sp. | reverse complement strand
CTTCAGCCTCGCCTTGAATCCCCCGGACTGCCGTCTCCGGCGGCCCTTGAGGTGGCGCGCATTATAGCCGCCTCCCTCTCCCTGGCAAGCGCTTTTTGAAACAATTTTCTTAAGAAAATCAACTACTTGGCGCTTGCTCTGCGCCGCTTGCTCAGCGGCGAGGGCGCGAACTATACGAGGTCGGAGGGGGCCGTGCAAGGGTTTTTTTCGATGCAGCGGCAATTTTCCGACTCGCCACGCTCCGCGTCCTCTCTTCCACCTTTCATATTAGTCTCGCAAGAACAGGATCACCACAAGCCGGAAAGGCCCGATCGGAGCCCTCTCAGTCGCCGCTCCTATCCTTACCGCCGGCACCAGCTTCCCGCCGGGGGCGCAGATGCCGCCATAGCCAGAGTGCCGGACCGGAACAGGTATAGACCACCGCGAGGGTGAGCAGAACTCTCGGCGGGTCGATGGTCACGAGGCTGAAGATCAGGATGACCGCCAGCATCATCACAAAGGGCACCCGACCTTTGAAGTCCAGGCCCTTAAAGCTGCTGTAGCGGAAATTGGACACCATGAGCAGCCCCGCGGCGACGGTTACCGCGGCGGCGACCACGGCGAGCCCCACCCCCACATCTGCATCGTGTCCCGCCCATACCATGCTGGCGACAATGGCCGCGGCGGTGGGACTGGCGAGACCGATAAAGACACTCTTGTCCACGGTGCCCACTTGCGTGTTGAATCGGGCCAGCCGAAGGGCGGCACAGGCCACATAAAGGAAGGCCGCGGCCCATCCGAACTTGCCCAGGTGTCCGAGCGCCCAGCTGAACACCACCAGCGCCGGCGCCAGCCCGAAGGAAACCATATCCGACAGCGAATCGTACTGTACGCCAAAGGCGCTCTGGGTATCGGTCAGGCGGGCGACGCGGCCGTCCAGGCCATCCAGGATCATGGCCACGAAGATGGCGATGCCGGCGGCTTCGAAGTTGCCGTTCACACCGGCCACTATGGCGTAGAAGCCGCTGAACAGGGCGCCGGTGGTGATCAGGTTTGGCAGCAGGTAGACGCCGCGGGCGCGGACCTTCTTGCCGCTGGCGGAAACCTCTTCCTCGATGTGTTCATCGATCGGCAGGCGACTCTCTTCGGCGTCGCCGCTTACCTCAGCACCTGCTACTTTCTTTTCTTCCCCTTTGTCGCTCATATCGGCTCCAATAGTGCATTTGCAGGCGGCGAGTGTACAGCGATTGGCAGCGGTGCGCATATACATCCCACACAAACAAAAGCGGCGGGTCTCCCCGCCGCTTTTCAACCTGCCACCCTGCTTTGTCAGCTGCTGCTCTCGGTCTTGTCGATGATCTTGTTGGCCTCGATCCAGGGCATCATCGCACGCAACTTGGCGCCCACCTGTTCAATCTGGTGCTCACCGCTGATGCGGCGCTCGGCCTTGAGGCGCGGCTGGCCGGCCTGGGATTCGAGGATAAAGTCCTTGGCGAACTTGCCGGTCTGGATGTCCTTCAACACCCGGCGCATTTCCTCTTTGGTCTCGTCGGTGACGATACGCGGACCGGTGACGTAGTCGCCATACTCAGCGGTATTGGAAATAGAATAGCGCATATCCGCAATGCCGCCCTGGTACATCAGGTCGACGATCAGCTTCAGTTCGTGCAGGCACTCAAAGTAGGCCATTTCCGGCGCGTAACCCGCTTCCACCAGGGTCTCGAAGCCGGCCATCACCAGTGCGGACATGCCGCCACAGAGCACTGCCTGCTCGCCGAACAGGTCGGTCTCGGTCTCCTCGCGGAAATTGGTTTCGATAATACCGGAACGGCCGCCGCCGTTGGCGGACGCATAGGACAGCGCCAGCTCTTTGGCCTTGCCGGAGGCGTTCTGGTAGACCGCGATCAGTGTGGGCACGCCGCCGCCTTCCAGGTAGGTGGAGCGCACGGTGTGGCCGGGGCCCTTGGGCGCGACCATGATCACGTCCACGTCCTTGGGCGGTTCGATCAGCTCAAAGTGCACGTTGAAACCGTGGGCGAAGCCCAGTACGGCACCGGATTTGAGATTGGGGGCAACCTGTTCGCGATAGATTACCGCCTGGTGCTCGTCCGGAGCGAGGATCATCACCACGTCGGCGTCCCTGACCGCGTCCGCCACTTCCGCCACCCGCAGTCCGGCCTTTTCCGCTTTCTGCCAGGAGCTGGAGCCGGCGCGCAGCCCGACCACCACATTTTTAACGCCGGAATCTTTCAGGTTGTTGGCATGGGCGTGGCCCTGGGAGCCGTAGCCGATGATGGCCACGGTTTTCTGTTGGATCAAAGACAAATCGCAATCTTTGTCGTAGTAAACTTGCATAAAAGCACTTCCTATCTCAAATCAAAGTTAAACACTTAAAACCTTTTCACCGCGGGCGATGCCGGACACACCGGAACGGACCACTTCCATAATGGTATGTTCGCCCAGCGCCTGCAGAAAGGCGTCCAGTTTTTCACTGGTGCCGGAAACCTGCACCGTGTACATATTGCTGGTGACATCCACGATCTGGCCGCGGAAAATATCCACGCTGCGTTTCACCTCGTCGCGCTGGGCACCGGTAGCGCGCACTTTCACCAACAGAAGTTCGCGCTCGATATGCGCGCCCTCGGTGAGATCCACCAGTTTTATCACATCAATCAGCTTGTTCAGGTTCTTGGTGACCTGCTCAATCTTGTGATCGTCGCCAATGGTTACCAGCGTCAGGCGCGACAGGGTTTCGTCTTCCGTGGGCGCCACAGTGAGACTCTCGATGTTATAGCCACGCTGGGAGAAGAGACCCACCACGCGGGAGAGGGCCCCGGGTTCGTTTTCCATCAGGACTGAAATAATTCTGCGCATCTTTGCCTACCTTACGTCCGCTCCGTTTTGCTCAACCACATATCCCGCATGGAGCCGTTGGGCATCACCTGCATGGGATACACATGCTCGGACGGATCGACGTAGACGTCGATAAACACAGTGCGGTCCTTGATGGCGAAAGCCTCGCGCATTTTGTCGTGCAGCTCGTCACGGCGCTCGATCTTCATACCCAGATGACCGTAGGCTTCGGCGAGCTTGACGAAATCCGGCAGCGACTCTTCGTAAACGCTGTGGGACAGGCGCCCCTCGTACTGCATCTCCTGCCACTGCTTGACCATACCGAGGGCCTGGTTGTTGAGGCACAGGATTTTCACCGGCAGGTGGTATTGGGTGGCGGTGGACAACTCCTGAATACACATCTGGATACTGCCTTCACCGGTCACGCACACCACATCCTGGTCCGGGTGGGCGATCTTCACCCCCAGCGCCGCGGGCAGGCCAAAACCCATGGTGCCCAGGCCGCCGGAGTTGATCCAGCGGCGCGGCTTGTCGAACAGGTAGTACTGGGCGGCGAACATCTGGTGCTGGCCCACGTCGGAGGTCACGAAGGCGTCACCCCCGGTGACCTCGTACATCGCCCTGATCGCCTCCTGGGGCATGATCATGTCGCCGTCGGTGCGGTAGCGCGGCGCCGTGTAGATGCCGTGACGCTCGCGCCAGTCGTCGATCTGCCGCCACCAGTCGACGATCGCCGACTGGTCCGGCTGCTCCTCGGACGCCTTGAGCATTTCCAGCAGCTCGCCCAGCACTGAGCGCACGGTGCCGACGATGGGAACATCGGCGACGATGGTCTTGGAGATGGAGGCCGGGTCCACGTCGACATGGATGATCTTGGCCCCGGGACAGAACTTGGCCGGCGTGTTGGTCACCCGATCGTCGAAACGCGCCCCCACCGCCAGGATCACATCCGCGTGGTGCATGGCGGTGTTGGCCTCGAAGGTGCCGTGCATCCCCAGCATGCCCAGAAAGCGCTTGTCGCTGCCGGGATAGGCACCGAGCCCCATCAGGGTGTTGGTCACCGGATAGTTCAGCCGCTGCGCCAGTTCGGTCAACAGCTCTGCACCGTCGCCCTGCACCACCCCGCCACCGGCGTAGATCACCGGGCGCCTGGCGGACTGCAGCAGCGCCATCGCCTTGCGGATCTGGCCGCTGTGGCCTTTGCCCGCCGGCGTATAGGAGCGCATGCGCAACTTTTCCGGATAGCGGTAGGGGAAGCGGTCCGCGGGATTGGTGACATCCTTGGGCACGTCGATCACCACCGGGCCGGGTCGGCCGGTGGTGGCGATGTAGAAGGCTTTCTTGACCACCTCCGGGATCTCCTCGGCACTCTTGACCAGGAAGCTGTGCTTCACGATCGGCCGCGAGCAGCCCACCATATCCGTCTCCTGGAAAGCGTCCTCACCGATCTTATCGCTGGCCACCTGGCCGGAGATCACCACCATGGGAATGGAATCCATATAAGCGGTGGCGATACCGGTGATCGCATTGGTGGCGCCGGGGCCGGATGTCACCAGTACCACACCGGCCTTGCCGGTGGAACGGGCATAGCCGTCCGCAGCGTGGGTGGCGCCCTGCTCGTGGCGCACCAGTATGTGCCTGATTCCCTTCTGACGGAAGATGGCGTCGTAGATATGCAACGCCGCCCCCCCGGGGTAGCCGAAGATCAATTCCACCCCTTCATCCTGCAGCGCGCGAACCAACATATCGCCGCCGGAGAGTAATTCCACTGAAGCCCCCTTCAAATTTCCTGTTTCATAGGATATCCATCATCCAAAAGCCGGATAAGCGCCGGACGACGAGAAAGTCAAACGGCGATTGTAAAGGAAAATGGTGACGAATATCAGCCTAAAGCACAAGTTTTGCCCAACTTTTAGGATAGCTTTGCCGGGACGCAATGTGCACGCAAGCCGCGCGGCCGGGGCGGGCTCGCAGGCCTCCAGGGGTGAGGGGAGACCTTCTCGACGGGGGCGGGGGCTTAACCCGCTGAGAGGTAGAATACAGGGTCCACGGGGTGTGCGGTGAACTCTACTCGCCGAGAGAGGGACTGATTCTGCAAACTGACGCCGGCCTGTCAACAAGAGATGGCACAAAGTGTTAAAGCGGTTGTGGGAATGGCCCCGCGGGCCGGTACAATGGCGTGCGACAACTGACAACATAAAGAGGCAAACCATGCGCATCGCTCTCGCAGCTTTGATTACCGGCCTGGCAATGAGCGCCCAGGCGGACGGCATCTACAAGTGGGAAGACGAGAACGGGGTGGTGCATTTCGGTTCGCAACCGCCACCGCAGAAAGAGCAAGTGGAAGTGGTCAAGAAGCCCAAGTCGGACCGCTACAAGCAGTGGGAGTCAGAGCAACAGGCACTGATGGCACAGCGGGCGAAAGAGCAAAAGGCCGAAGCCAAAAAGCAACCCGCGGCAAAAACCGAGACCAAGCCGGAACCCCAGCCCCAGGAGCAGGCCGGTCCCTCCCCCGCGGAACTCGCGATACGCGCCCAGCGCTGCCAGCGGGCCCGCGGCAACCTGCAGGAACTGCAGAGCCACAGTCGCGTGCGCGAGATGGACGCCAGCGGCAATATGCGGGTACTGGGCGAGGAGGAGCGCCAGGAGCGGATTGCGCGGGCGCAGCAGATGATTCGCGAGAACTGCTGACCGGATAAAACCCTGCCCCTACGCCGGCCGCGCGGACTTGTGATAATCCGTGCCCAGGTAGAGATACATGGCCGGCACCACAAACAGGGTGAACAGGGTGCCGATGGTCATGCCGGTGGCCACCACCAGTCCCATGGCGAAGCGCGCACCGCCGCCGGGGCCGGCGGCGATCAGCAGCGGCACCATGGCCAGTACCAGGGAAGCCGTGGTCATCAGGATCGGGCGCAGGCGGATGCTGGCCGCCTGTTCAATCGCCTCGCGCTTGGAGTGCCCCTCTTCCTGCAGCTTGTTGGCGAACTCCACTACCAATATGCCGTGCTTGGAAATCACCCCGATCAATGTCACCAGCCCTACCTGGGTGTAGATATTCAGGGTGGTGAGGCCGAGACTGACGAAGATCATCGCCCCGCACACGCTCATGGGCACGGTCACCAGCATGATCAGCGGATCGCGCCAGGACTCAAACTGGGCGGCGAGCACCAGGTAGATGACGATCAGGGCGAAGAAAAAAGTCACCACCAGTTTGGTACCCTCGGTCTTGTACTGGCGCGACTGGCCGGAGTAATCGATGGAATAACCCGACGGCAGTATTTCCGCGGCGGCGCTCTCGAGAATTCCCAGCGCTTCTCCCAGCGTCACACCCGGGCGCGGCACGCCGGAGATGGTCACTGCGTTCAGCTGCTGGAAGTGCTTAAGTTGCCGCGGCTCCACCGATTCACGCAGGCTCACCAGAGTCGACAGAGGCACCAGTTCATCGTTGCCGTTGCGGATATAGTATTGCTTCAGCTGATCCGCGGTGAGGCGTTCCCTGCGCACCACCTGGGGAATCACCTTGTAGCTGCGGTTGTCGAGGGAAAAACGATTCGTATAGTTGCCGGACATCATGGCGCCCAGTTCGCGGCCGATATCCACCATGGTGATGCCCATAGCGGCGGCCTTGTCCCGGTTTATGACCACTGACAGCCTGGGCTTGTCCAGTTGCAGGTCGGAGTCCATAAAGATAAATTTTTTGCTGGCCCGCGCCCGCTCCATGATTTCGTCGGCAAAGGCGGCCAGGTTTGGCACCGGTTCGGTGGCGCCGACCACGAATTCCACCGGTAGTGTGCCGCCGGCGGTGGGCAGGCTCGGCGGCACGAAAGCGGCCACCTTCAACCCCGCTATCTGCGCCACCTCACGGCTGATAATTTCCTGCATCTGCGTCGTATCCCTGTCGCGTTTGTTCCAGGATTCCAGCACGAAACCGGCGATGGCGCTATTGCTGGAATCGCCGCTGCCGCCGACACCGTTCAGCAGAAAAATATTCTCCACCTCGCTGAGGCGCTCGGCAATTTCGTTCAGCTCGCGGGTGTACTGTTCCACGTAGTCCAGGGTCGCGTAGGGATCGGCGGTGGACAGGGTCAGGACTAGGCCGCGGTCCTCCTGCGGCTCCAGTTCCCGGGGGGAAGTGACAAAAAGAAAATAGCAGCTGGCCAGCACTATGACCCCGAACACCAGTATCACCAGGCGGTCATCCAGGGCGAAATGCAATCTGTTGCGGTAACCCCGCTGCACGCGGTGAAACTGGCGCTCCAGCCAGATTTCCAACCGCGTGCCGCCGTTGCCGTCGTGGGGGCGCAGTATCCTCGACGCCATCATCGGCGACAGGGTCAGGGCGACCACGCCGGACAGCAGCACAGCGCCGGCCAGCGAAAAGGCGAATTCGGTGAAGAGTGTGCCGGTGAGACCGCCGAGAAAACCGATCGGCAGGTACACCGCGATCAGGGTAGTGGTCATCGCCACCACCGGCCAGGCGAGTTCGCGCGCGCCCACAATCGCCGCCTCCATCGGCGACATGCCCTCCTCGATATGGCGGTGCACGTTCTCCAGCACAATGATGGCATCGTCCACCACTATTCCGATCGCCAGCACCATCGCCAGCAGCGTCAACAGATTGATGGAAAAGCCCATCAGCAGCATCAGAAAGAGCGCGCCCACCAGCGACAGCGGCACCGCGATGGCCGGGATCACTACACTGCGCACCGAGCCGAGAAACAGGTAGATCACCAGAATCACGATCAGCACTGCCTCTACGATGGTTTTCACCACTTCGTTGATGGAGTCCTGGATATATTCGGTGCTGTCATAGGGAATCTCGCCGATCATGCCCTCGGGAAGCTGCGGGAATATCTCGCCCTCGAGTTTTTCCCGCACCTGTTTGATCACCTCCAGCGCATTGGCATCCGGGGCGACCCGAACGCCGATAAAGGTGGCGGAGCTGCCGTTGAAGGTAACCGAGGTATCGTAGGATTCCGCTCCCAGTTCCACCTCCGCCACATCACCGAGTTGCACCAATTGATCGCCGTCGGCGCGCACCACCAATTTACGGAAATCCTCCGCCGAGGAGATATCGGTATCGGCGCGAATATCAATGGCCACCCGCATGCCCTTGGTGGCGCCCACCGCGGCCAGCACATTGTTGCGCACCAGCGCCTCGCTCACATCCCCTGGAGTAACTTCCAGCGCGCCCATCTCCGCCGGCTTCAGCCAGATGCGCATGGCGAAGGTGCGGCTGCCGAGAATCTCTGCGCGCTGCACCCCGGCAATGGTGGACAGCTTGGGCTGCACCACCCGGGTCAGGTAGTCGGTGATCTGGTTGTTGTCGAGAATTTCGGAAGAGAAGGACAGATACATGGCCGCGGTGCTCTGTCCCACCGCCATATCGATAGAGGAGTCCTCCGACTCTTCGGGCATTTCGCTGCGCAGCCGGTTGACCTTGGCCACCACCTGGGTGAGCACTTCGTTGGAGTCATAGTCAAAGCGCACATAGGCCTGGATGATGGACACCCCCCGCACACTGGTGGACACCATATAATCGATGCCGTCGGCGGTGGCGATCTCCTGTTCCAACGGGGTGGTGATAAAACCCTGCACCAGGTCCGCGTCGGCGCCCACATAAACGGTGGTGACGGTGATTACGGCATTTTCCAGTTCCGGATACTGGCGCACATTCAGCTCGGTGAGGGCGCGCAGGCCGAGCAGGAAAATAAACAGGCTCACCACTGAGGCGAGTACCGGTCTGCGGATGAAGATTTCCGTGAAGTTCAAGCGCGGCTCCTGGGTTCCCCCTCTCCCCCTGCCCCCTCTCCCCCAGCCCCTCTCCCCAAGGGGAGAGGGGAGAGGGCAGAGGGCCTAACTGTTCTCCGGCTGCGGATTGGTATCCGCGGGCGGTTTGTTCGCGTTGTCGATATTCACCGGGCTGCCGTTGCGCAACTTGAGCAGGCCGCTGGTGGCCACCTGTTCCCCCTCACGCAGGCCCTGCACTATCTCCACCAGGTCGCCGCGCTCCTCGCCGGTCTTGACCACACGCTTCTGCGCGACGAGGCCGTCTCCCTCTTTGCTTTGTTGCAGCACGAATACCGCATCGCCGTAGGGGGCAAAGCTGAGGGCGGTGCGCGGTACTACCACTAGGCGCCGCTGTGCCGGCAGCTCTACCGACACTTCGGCAAACATCCCCGGGCGCAGCTTCTGTTCGGGATTACGCAGAGTGGCCTGCACCTGGAAATTGCGGCTGTCGCTGTCCACCCGTGCGGCGATGGCAGTGATGCGTCCCTGAAAAACTTTTTTGGGATAGGCGTCTGAGGCCAGATTTACCGACTGCTGTGGCGCGACCCGGGAGAAGTATTTTTCCGGCAGGAAAAAATCCACATAGATGGGATCCAGCTGCTGCAGGGAAACCACCGCCTGGCCCGGGTCCAGGTTCTGCCCCAGATCCACCAGCCGTATACCCAGCTTGCCGCTGAAGGGCGCGGTGACGCGGCGCTCGTCCACGGTGGCCCGCTGCACCTCAATATTGGCCAGCACCTGTTCCAGGGTACTGAGCGTTTGGTCCAGCTCCGCCTCGGTGGCAACGCCTCTTTCGCTCAGGATACTGGTGCGCCGGTGGTTGCGCCGCGCCAGGCGCAGCTCCGCCTGCAGCACCTGTAACTGGGCCTTTTCCGGCTCCGCGAACAACTCCAGCAGCAGTTCGCCTTTATTCACGGTCTGGCCGGATTTGAAGTGGATGGCGCTGACCACTCCCTGGGCCTGGGTGGTGACTTCGACGCCGTTAACCGCGCGCACTGTGCCCACCGACGAGAGACTTTCCCGCCAAGTCTGTATCTCCGCGGCGGTGGAGGTCACCGTGGCCGGCGGCTGCGGCATGGTGTCGAAGGCCCTGTTCATCATATAGTTGCCGAATATCTTGAAGGCAAAAATACCGCCGAACAGCAGCGCGCAACCGAGCAGCATCAACAGCATGCGTTTGTTCAAAACCCTATTAGACACTGAGCCATTCCACCGAATCGCGACTCCGGAATCCGCCAGCGACGCCGACAGCAGAATTCAGTTTATGAACAAATGGCTATTTGCGCCTGTGTTCTGCCGCGGAGTTGCACTCGGCCTGGCGCAGGTTTTTGGTTGAGAATATGTGCGACTGAAGATGGGGAGAGAATTTGTCTGTAGGAGCGGCGGGGCGGCCATCCGCCCATGGCCGCTCCTACAGGGGTGGAAAGGCACCCGTCAGTGGAAGACCGCCTTGTCGCCTTCGACTTCGGCGTGAATCGTATCGTCGGCGGCAAATTTGCCTGCCAGTATTTCCTGGGCCAGAGGGTTTTCCAGCCACATCTGGATGGCGCGCTTTAGCGGTCGCGCGCCGTATACCGGATCGAACCCCACCTCGGCCAGCTTGTCCAGCAGGGGCTCCGTCACTTCCAGTTTCAAATCGCGATCCGCCAGGCGCTTGCGCAACTGGTCCAGTTGTATCTCGGCAATGGCGCGCACCTGGGTTTTTGCCAGGGGGTGGAAAACCACTACCTCGTCGATGCGGTTGATAAATTCCGGGCGGAAGTGCGCCCCCACCACCTCCATCACCGCGCCCTTCATCTGCCGGTAGTGAATCTCGCTGTCCACTTCGTCCTCATCCTTGCCGCCGGCGTATCTCTGGATCAGGTCCGACCCCAGATTGGAGGTCATCACCACCACTGAATTGCGGAAATCCACCGTGCGTCCCTGCCCGTCGGTAAGGCGGCCGTCTTCAAGTACCTGCAACAGGATGTTGAATACTTCCGGGTGGGCTTTTTCCACTTCGTCCAGCAGGATCACCGAGTAGGGTTTGCGCCGCACCGCCTCGGTGAGGTAGCCGCCCTCCTCGTAGCCCACATAGCCGGGGGGGGCGCCGATCAGCCGGGCCACCGAGTGCTTTTCCATAAACTCGGACATATCCACGCGCACCATGGCGTCCACCGTGTCGAACAGGAATTCCGCCAGCGCCTTGCACAGTTCCGTCTTGCCCACGCCGGTGGGGCCGAGAAACAGGAAGGAGCCGTTGGGGCGGTTGGGATCGGAGAGGCCGGCGCGGGATCGGCGCACCGCGTTGGACACCGCCTGTACCGCCTCGTCCTGGCCGATCACCCGCTTGTGCAGGGCGTCCTCCATACGCAGCAGTTTTTCCCGCTCGCCCTCGAGCATTTTCGATACCGGAATACCGGTCCAGCGGGATACCACTTCCGCCACCTCTTCATCGGTGACGCGGTTGCGCAGCAGGCGCGGCTCTTCGCTGCTCTCAACACTGGCAGCGGCCTCGAGCTGCTGCTCCAGTTGCGGGATCACACCGTACTGCAATTCGGACATGCGCGTGAGATCGCCGGCGCGACGGGCGGCCTCCATATCCAGTTTGGCCTGCTCCAGTTTGTTCTTGATGTCGTGGCTGCCGGCCAGTTGGGCCTTTTCCGCCTTCCACACCTCTTCCAGGTCGGAATATTCTTTCTCCACCTGGTGGATATCCTTCTCGAGTTTTTCCAGGCGCTTCTGCGCGGCCTCGTCGTCCTTGTCTTTTTTTACCGCCTCGCGCTCGATCTTGAGCTGAATCAGGCGCCGCTCCAGTTTGTCCATGGACTCGGGCTTGGAATCGATCTCCATGCGGATGCGACTGGCGGCCTCGTCGATCAGGTCGATGGCCTTGTCCGGCAACTGGCGGTCGGTGATATAGCGCTGGGAAAGCCTGGTGGCGGCGATAATGGCCGAATCGGTGATATCCACTCCGTGGTGTACCTCGTAGCGTTCTTTCAGTCCGCGCAGAATGGCGATAGTGTCCTCTTCGGTGGGCTCGTCGATCAGCACTTTCTGGAAGCGCCGCTCCAGGGCCGCGTCCTTCTCGATATATTTGCGGTATTCGTCCAGCGTGGTTGCGCCCACGCAGTGTAGTTCGCCCCGGGCCAGCGCGGGTTTGAGCATATTGCCCGCGTCCATGGACCCCTCCGCCTTGCCGGCGCCGACCACATTGTGCAGTTCGTCGATAAATAAAATGACGCGGCCTTCCTGTTTGGCCAGTTCGTTGAGCACCGCCTTCAGGCGTTCCTCGAATTCGCCGCGGAATTTCGCCCCGGCGACCAGTGCGGCCAGATCCAGCGAGAGAAGTCTTTTGTCTTTCAGCCCCTCCGGCACTTCACCGTTGACAATGCGCTGCGCCAGGCCCTCGGCGATGGCGGTCTTGCCCACGCCCGGTTCGCCGATTAGTACCGGGTTGTTTTTGGTACGCCGCTGCAACACCTGAATGGTGCGGCGGATTTCGTCGTCCCGGCCGATTACCGGGTCCAGTTTTCCCGCCACCGCGCGCTCGGTCAGGTCCAGGGTGTATTTGTCCAGCGCCTGCCGCGCGTCTTCGGCGCCGGCGTCGTCGACTTTTTCCCCGCCGCGGATTTTATCCACCGCGGCCTGCAGCTGTTTCACGTCGCCGTTGGCGTTGAGGATTTTGGAAATCTCCCCGGCGGCGGGGTCGAAGGCCGCGAGCAATACCGTCTCGCTGGCGATAAATGTGTCGCCATTTTGCTGGGATTTTTTATCCGCCAGATTGAAAAGCCGCGCCAGTTCCTGGGACATGCCCACATCGCCGGTCGGCGAACTGATGGTGGGGAGGCTGTCGAGCCGTTTCGCCAGGTCGTTGCGCAGGCCGTTGAGATTGAACCCCGCCTGGGAGAGAAATGCGGGCACACTGCCGCCGGACTGGTCGAGCAGCGCCTGCAGCAGGTGCTCCGGGTAAATCTGGTTGTGGTCGCGGCCCACGGCGAGGGATTGCGCGTCGGCAATCGCGGCCTGCAGCGGGTTGGTCATTCGATCAATACGCACGGGGGCAAACCTCCTTCGATTTATTCCGCGACACTAACAGTCTAGTTAGCTATATGTGGCTGGAAGGGAGGTTTTCAATGATCATTGATTATTGGTCATTGTTCATTGATCCAGATCAGCGAAGCCATCCGCCCGGTGATTTTGTCGCGACGGTAGGAGTAGAAGCGCTCGGCGTCGGTGACCGTACAGGAATCGCCGCCGTAGATTTCGCTGACCCCCAGCCACTCCAACTCGACGCGGGCGAGGGCATAGATATCGGCGCGGAAATGCAGCGGCTTTTGCGGATGCGGGCGGAAACATCCGGCGACGGCTTCGGCGTGCCCGCCGTCCAGGGCACTTTCAAAAAACGCCTCCAGCACATCGACACCGGTTTCGAAGGCGTCGGGACCTATCGCCGGGCCGAGCCAGGCCAGCAGCTCGCCCGGTTCGCAATCCAACGCATCCAGGGCGCTGCGCACGACGCCACCGGCCAGCCCGCGCCAACCGGCGTGTACCGCGGCGACGCAGGTGCCGGATTTGTCGCACAGCAGCAGCGGCAGGCAGTCCGCGGTGAGCACGGCGCAGACGGCACCCGGGGCGCGGGCAAAACTGGCGTCGGCGGTGCGCACCAGGCCATCGGCCCGCGCCTCGACGGCCCTGTCGCCGTGAATCTGTTCCAGCCATTGGGGCTCCGCCGGCAACTCCAGCTCGCGGCGCAGCAGGGCGCGGTTGGCGGCCACCGCCCCGGGATCGTCGCCGGTGTGCGCACCCAGATTGAAAGAGGCGTAGGGGCCCGCACTGTGCCCACCGGAGCGCAGGGTGGTCGCGGCGCGCACGTTTTTCGGCGCGGGCCAGTCGGGAAACAGGTAGTGGCCGGCGTTATCTGTCATCTGGCATCTGTCCTCCGTCCTCTGAATCGGCGCGCAGCAGTTCGAGCAGCCGCAGCATATCCGCCGGCATGGGAGCCCGCCAGTGCAGTTCCCCGCCGGTTTTGGGGTGCCGCAGCGCCAGCTCCGCCGCGTGCAGCGCCTGGCGCGGAAACTGCTGCAGCGCCTCCACCAGTTCGGGCGAGGCTTCCGGCGGCAGCTTGACGCGGCCACCGTACAGCGGGTCGCCCACCAGCGGGTGGCGGATATGCGCCATATGCACCCGGATCTGATGAGTGCGGCCGGTCTCCAGCTTGCAGCGCAGCAGCGTGTGGGCGCGGAAACGCTCCTGCACCCGGTAGTGAGTGATCGCTTCCTTGCCACCAAGCTCCAGAACCGCCATCTTCAGCCGGTTCTGGCGGTGGCGGCCGATGGGCGCGTCCACGGTGCCGCCGCCGGTGACCAGGCCCTGGGCGATGGCGTCGTACTGGCGGCTGACAGTGCGCGCCTTGAGCTGGGCCACCAGCGCAGTCTGCGCCGGCAGGGTCTTGGCCACCACCATCAGGCCGCTGGTGTCCTTGTCCAGGCGGTGCACTATGCCGGCCCGCGGCACTGTCTCCAACTGCGGGCAGTGATGCAGCAGGCCGTTGAGCAGGGTGCCGTCCGGATTGCCTGCAGCCGGGTGAACCACCAGCCCCGGCGGCTTGTCGATAACCAGCAGGCTGTCATCCTCGTAGGCGATATTCAGGTCGATGGGCTGGGCAAGCCACTCGCCGCGGGCCTCCAGCTCGGCGCTCAGTCGCAGTTGCTCCCCGCCAAACAGCTTGTCTCTGGGCCTGGCTGAGCGGCCGTCCACGGTCAGCTGCCCCCCCTTGATCCAGGATTGCAGGCGGGCGCGGGAATAGTCGGGAATTAATTCGGCCGCGGCCTGGTCCAACCTATGTCCGGCCAGGTGCGCGGGTACTTCGATATCCAGTGCCAGTCGGTGGGTCATGATACTTTGGGCAGCTCCGCGACTGTGGTTAAATGGCGGGCCGCCGATCTGGTTGCCTATAATGGCGGCCAGTGTAATCAGGTAGCGGGTAATAAGGTAGAGCGTAATAATGATAGAGCGAGGGGCTATGCAGGCCTGGAAAACACTGTGGTTTGTTGTACTGTCCGCGATCCTGGTCGCCTGCGCCAGCACCGATGAGGAAGACGAAGAGGGCCTGCCCACCGGCAGCCGCACCGAACAGGCCTTTTACGAGGCCGCGCAGCGCCAGCTGAGATCCAGCCAGTGGGACCTGGCGATCAAGAACCTGCGTGCGCTGGAGGACAACTTCCCCTTCGGCAGCTACGCCGAACAGGCGCAGCTGGAGCTGATCTACGCCTACTACCGCAACCACCAGAACGACGCCGCCATCGCCTCGGCGGACCGCTTTATCCGCCTGCATCCCCAGCACCGCAATGTGGACTACGCCTATTATATGAAGGGCCTCGCCTCTTTTACCGAGGGCACCGGGCTATTCGAGCGTTTCCTGCCCACGGATATGACCAGCCGCGACCCCGGCTCGGCGCGCGAGTCCTTCGCCTATTTCGCCCAGTTGATGGCCCGCTACCCCGACAGCCGCTACGCGCCGGATGCGCAGAAGCGCATGACCCACCTGCGCAACCTGCTGGCCCGCTATGAGATCCACGTGGCCAACTACTACTTCAAGCGCGGCGCCTACCTGGCGGCCGCCAACCGCGGCCGCTATGTGGTGGAGAACTTCCAGCAGACCCCCGCGATACCGGATGCGCTGGCGGTGATGGTGCAGGGCTATCACCTGCTGGAAATGCCCGAGCTGGAGGCCAACGCCCTCAGCGTGCTGCGCACCAACTACCCCAATTACCCCGCTTTCCGCAGAGACGGCAGCTTCAATTACAACTACTACAAGGGCGCCAGCGGTCGCAGCCTGGCGCACCGCCTGACCCTGGGGCTGTTCGAGAAGTCCGATCCGCGCGGCTTCGACACCCGCGAGCGGTACAACCCCGAGTACCGCCGCGAGGAAGAGGTGCCGCTGCCACCGGAGCTGATGTGAATGCGGAATGATGAATGCGGAATGCGGACAAATCTGTCGGGAACAGATTTGCACAGCCGGAGGCAGCCCCGAAGGGGTGAAGTACAGGGATGTACTTCATGAATACGCGGTTAGGGCTGGTGCCGTAGGAGCGGTCGTTGGCCGCGACCAAACGTCCGGATGGCCACATAAGCCCGGTTCGCGGACGCAGACGGTGAATTTAGGGGCGACCTTAACCCGCGTATTCCGCATTCATTATTCCGCATTCATCATTCCGCATTCCGCATTCATTCTCCCGCCTTCCAGCCATTGGTGATCGGGTAGCGCCGGTCGCGACCGAAGCCCCGCTCGGAGATGCGCACCCCCACCGCCGCCTGGCGACGCTTGTATTCGTTGCGGTCCACCAGCCGCACCACCCGCTCCACCGTCTCGCGCTCGAAGCCCCGGGCGATGATGTCCTCGGCGCTGCAATCGCGCTCGATGTACAGGTTGAGGATCTGATCGAGTTGGTCGTAGGGCGGCAGGCTGTCCGAGTCCACCTGATCCGGCGCCAGCTCCGCGCTCGGCGGACGGGTGATCACTGTCTCCGGGATCACTTCGGAAACGGTGTTGCGGTAGCGGGCCAGTTCGAAGACCAGTGTCTTGGGTACATCCTTGAGGGCGTTGTAGCCACCCACCATATCGCCGTAGAGAGTGGCGTAGCCCACCGCCAGCTCGCTCTTGTTGCCGGTGGTGAGCACCATGGCACCCTTCTTGTTGGAGATCGCCATCAGGAGCATGCCGCGGGCACGGGCCTGGAGGTTTTCCTCGGTGGTGTCCCGCGGGCTGCCGGCAAACTCCTCCGCCAGCGCCTGCATGCAGGCGTCGAAAATGGCTTCGATACTGATCACCCGGTAGCGGATGCCGAGCCTCTGCGCCTGGTCGGCGGCGTCGTTCTTACTCAGGTCCGAGGTGTAGCGGAACGGCATCATCACCGCCTCCACCCGCTCCGCGCCCAGGGCGTCCACGGCGATGGCCAGGGTCAGCGCCGAGTCGATGCCGCCGGACAACCCCAGCACCACGCCGTTGAAACCGTTCTTGTTCACATAGTCGCGCACCCCCAGCACCAGGGCCTGGTACACCGAGGCCAGGTCCTCCAGCGCCGGCGCTATCTCTCCCCGTAGGGTGGCCTCGCCGCCATTCCATTCGACGGTGACCGGCAGCAGGTTCTCGACGAACTCCGGCGCGCGCGCGCGGAGCTCGCCGCGGGCGTCCACGGCGAAGGAGGCGCCGTCAAATACCAGTTCGTCCTGGCCACCGTACCAGTGTGAGTACACCACCGGCATCTTTCCGGCCCGCGCCCGCTCCCCCATCAGTTGCAGGCGCTCTCCCACCTTGCCCCGGTGAAAGGGAGAGGCATTGATATTGAGCATCAATTTGGCGCCGGCGGCGGCGGCCTGCGCCATCGGCTCCGGTCGCCAGAGGTCCTCGCAGATGGTGATAGCGGTGGGGATTCCCTTGATATCCACCACGCAGGGCCCGTCGCCGGGCACGAAGTAGCGCATCTCGTCGAACACCTGGTAGTTGGGCAGCTTCTGCTTGGCGTATTCGGCCACCAGCTCGCCGTTCGCGATCAGCCCCGCCATATTGAATACGGCGCCGTCGATCGCGCGCGGATAGCCCACCAGAACCGCGCAGGGCAGCTCCGCCGCCAGCAGCTGGGCCAGGGCGCTTTCGATACGCCGGTACATACTGGGCCTCAGCAACAGATCTTCCGGCGGGTAGCCGCACAGGGTCAGTTCGGGGAACAGCACCAGGTCGGCGCCGTACTCGCGGTGCGCGCGCCGCGCCACTTCCACCACCTGCGCGGTGTTGCCGGGGATATCCCCCACCAGAGAATTGATTTGTGCCAGCACTAGCTGCAAAGTAGACATCTTCGGACCTCGGACCAGTGAGGCGGCTATTGTAATGGCTGTTTCGGGGTACGACAGTACAGACGGGTAAAACAACGATAAACAATGCCTTGAGAACTGCACCTTGAGAACAACACCTTGAACAGTGCGGCGCCGGCCACCAGCGGGCTCAGTTTCCAGCACCACGAACTGTTGCGGGTCTACGCCTTTTACCGCGTGGCCATCGCCCTGGTGCTGCTGGGCATCTTCGCCTCGGACATCGGCAAAGGCGCCGTGGGCGCGGACGCGCCGGCACTCTACCTCAACACCGCCATCGCCTACGCCGCGCTCAACTTCGGCTGGCTGCTGCACCTGCACCGGCTCGCCTACCGCGCCGAGGCCGGACAGGTCGGCCTGATCCTGGGCTGCGACATCCTCGTCTTCCTGCTGTTGATACAGGCCAGCGGCGGCCTCAACTCCGGCCTCGGCTACCTGCTGCTGATCACCTGTTCCGTTGGTTCCATGCTGCTGGACCGGCGCATGGGCGCCTTCTTCGCCGCAGTGGCCAGTATCGCGGTGATCGGACAGCAGCTGTACGGATTGCTGGCGGGGCACTCGGCAACCCAGGATATCGTCTCCGCCGGCAGCCTCGGCATACTGCTGTTCACGACTGTCAGCGCCCTGCAGTACCTGTCCGGGCGCATCCGCTCCGCCACCTTGCGCGCCGACCAACAGAGCCGCCAGGCGGCGCACCTCCAGCGCCTGGCCCAGCAGATCATCGAGCGCATGCGCACCGGGGTGCTGGTGATGGACACCGCCGACAGGGCGGAGCTGATCAACCGCGCCGCGCGCCAACTGCTGGGCGAACAGCTGCAGCCCGGTGGCAGCCGCCAGGCGGAGCTGCAGCAGGCCATACGGGAATGGCGCCGCAACCCGGCCGTCGGCAGCGTACTGCTCACAATGGCGAACGGCAGTGAACTGCGGCTCAGCTTCGCCAACCTGCGTCGCGACCGCGGCGACAGCACCCTGGTATTTATCGAGGATAACCGCAAGCTCACCCAGGCGGCCCAACAATTGAAGCTGGCTTCCCTCGGGCACCTCACCGGCTCCATCGCCCACGAAGTGCGCAACCCCCTCGGCGCCATCAACCACGCCGCGCAACTGCTCTCGGAGTCCGAGACGCTCAGCGACGAAGACAAGCACCTGACGCAAATCATCTGCCGCCACAGCCAGCGGGTGAACCAGATTGTGGAAAACGTCATGCAACTGTCCCGCCGCCGCGCCGCCGCGCCACAGTTACAGGACCTGGGACAATGGCTGGAACAGTTTATCGCCGATTTCCGCGCCGGCGCGCCAAGCGACGCCAGCATCAAGTTGCAATACCCGCCACAGCCAGTAACGGCGCGCTTTGACCCGCAACAACTCGCCCAAGTGGTCACTAACTTGTGCAACAACGCACTTCACCACTCTCACGCGAGTGTGGGCCGGCGCGAAGTGGAACTCGCCGCCTACTACCAGAAAAGTACGGACTGCGCCGTACTGGACGTGATCGACAATGGCAACGGCGTACTGCCGGAACACCGGGACAAAATTTTTGAACCTTTTTTCACCACCGGGCAGAGCGGCAGCGGCCTGGGCCTGTACATCGCCCGCGAACTCTGCGAGGCGAATCAGGCAAATCTGTTTTACTGCCGCAACACAGACAACAAAAGCTGCTTCAGGGTAGAATTCGCCCATTCGAACAAAGTTTTCTAACCCGGACTTCGGAAGCAATAAGAAGCAACAAAAAGAACCTGAATCCATGGCAAACCGCCTACCACTGGCACTGGTCGTCGACGACGAGCCGGATATCTGCGAGCTGCTGACCCTGACTCTGCGGCGCATGGGTGTGCATTGCCACAGCGTCGCCACGCTCTCCGATGCGCAGCAACTGCTGCGCGACAACAGCTATGATTTCTGCCTCACGGATATGCGCCTGCCGGATGGCAACGGCCTGCAACTGGTTCGGCATATCAGTGAAGAGGATGGCGGATTGCCGGTGGCCGTCATTACCGCCCACGGTAATATGGAATCGGCCATCCGGGCGCTGAAAATGGGCGCCTTCGACTTTGTCAGCAAGCCCGTAGACCTGGAGCGCCTGCGCGGCCTGGTACAGCTGGCACTGCGTGTCGGACGCAAAGCCCCCCAGCCACTGCAGGAAAGCGACTCCGCACAACTATTGCTCGGTGAATCGGACAATATGCAGCGCCTGCGCCGACAGATCGCCAAGGTGGCCCGCAGCGATGCGCCCGTCTACATCAGCGGGGAGTCCGGCTCCGGCAAGGAACTGGCGGCCCGCGCCATCCACGCGCAGGGCGCCCGCGCCGAGCAACCCTTCGTTCCCATCAACTGCGGGGCCATTCCCGCGGAACTGATGGAAAGCGAGTTCTTCGGCCACAAGAAAGGTAGTTTTACCGGAGCCCACAAAGACCAACCCGGACTCTTCCAGAGCGCCAGCGGCGGCACCTTATTCCTGGATGAAGTGGCGGACCTGCCGCTGGACATGCAGGTCAAACTGCTGCGCGCCATCCAGGAGAAAAGCATCCGACCCGTAGGGGCCAGCCAGGAAATTCCCATCGACGTGCGCATTCTAAGCGCGACTCACAAGGATCTGACCAGGGAAGTTGCGGAAGGCCGTTTTCGCAGCGATCTCTACTACCGGATCAATGTAATTGAAATCACCGTACCGCCGCTGCGCGAGCGAACCGGGGATATTCCGCTGCTGGCGGAAACCATCATGCAACGCATCGCCGATAATGCCGGTGTCACCCCGCCACAGGTTTCCCGCGAGGCGCTCGACGCACTGAAAAAGTACCCCTTTCCCGGCAATGTACGCCAACTGGAAAACACCCTGGAACGGGCCTTCACACTCAGCGACCAGCGGGTTATCCGCGCGGAGGACCTGTTGCTCGATCGGGAGCCCATTCCCACTCCCCCGCCGACGCCGGAAAACACCGTCACAGAGGCGATTCCAGAACATTCCACCACCATGGAATTCTACCCGGGCCAGTTCGACCCAAGCCACTACCGGTCTCTGGACGAGTTTCTGCAAAATATCGAGCGGAGTGCGATCGAAGAGGCACTGGCGGAAACCCGCTGGAACAGGACGGCCGCGGCGCAGAAGCTGGGGATCAGTTTTCGGTCTTTGCGCTATCGGTTGAAGAAACTGGGGTTGGAGTAGCCGGAAAAATTCATCTGTAGGAGCCTGCTTGCAGGCGAACAGACACGCAAGGACAAAACCCGGCGATACTCGCTTGAAGCAGGCTCTACCGCTACTACCAACAGTCGCCGGAGCCGGTGGCGTTGCGGGTACCAGTGTGATCCAGGGTCAGGTTACCGCAGCTGTCCGTCGCCTGGGAGCCCTTTGGGGTAGCCTGCAGAGTGTAAGTGGTTGCAGTCAGTGTCGTGGCGCCGACATCGTAAAAGCCTTCCGGGGACTCCAGAGTTGCGCCGTCGATCTGGCCCGCCAAGGTGCAGTTCCCGCTGTTATAGGCGCTGTAGGCGGTGAAGCAGCGCTGTAAACGCTGCGCATAATCATTCAGGGTCGCCTTGGCATCAGCGCGATTGCTCTTGCGTACCGACTCCTGGTAAGACGGATAAGCAATCGCGGCAAGAATACCGATAATCGCCACCACAATCATTACCTCAATCAGGGTAAAGCCCGATTCCGATTTTCTTTTGTTTCTCATAGCCACCTCTAGTTAACGCAACTGACGCCAGGACATACGGCCCACAGCATCCGAAGGCAGAGTTCCCTCCGGGACCTCAATCTTACCCTTGATATCGCTGGTGGGAAGATAGGCCTTCTCGCCACCGCGGATGAGCTCCGAATAACCGATTATGGCGTATTCCTGCTCAATGCCGTCCTCACCGAATATGGAGTGTCCCACGTACTTGTCTCCCACCGCCACCAGTTCCATCTGCCAGCCGCTGCCGCCGAAGGCACAGGGGTCGTTGGATGTGATCAGGGTCGGGAACAGCAGACGGTCGAACAGCAGCAGCGGCTTGCTGATCACTCGCTCGCCGGTGGGAGTAGCCTCGCCGCTGGGGGCCAGATCCATATACCAGCCACGTTTGTTCTCCCACCAGGTGGTATCCGTATTGTTGGAGACTGTGCGCACGCCATTGCTCTGGGCTATGGTCTTCTCCAGCAACTGGGAATCGCGATCCGGCACACCATCAGTTACCGTCAATTCCACACGTTCACCCGTATCGGCGATGGCATAGAAGCTGTTGATGATACCGCCCGCGCTGTTATCGGTGCTGCTCAGGTAACTGCCAGTGCCGAAATAGACCATGATCGCGTTGTTCATCTGGGAATTGATACCCAGTGTCGGCGCAGCGGTAATCGGCTGGTTATTGCCGCTGTCGTCCTTCGCTTTGAACAATGGGTATCTATTCTGCCCCTGGGTAAAAGCCAAACCCCAGCGACCATTATTGCCAACTGAAAATTTCCACATATTGCCCAACAGGTCGCCCGCATAGGCCGCCGTTACAACGCCCTCGCTGTTGGTCAACAATGAGGGGCCGGCGAGACCGTTGTTGACGCTGCCGTCAGTGGCGACGACCTCGATATCCGTCGGATCACCCAAGTCCACAATAATCAGTTTTGCCTGCCCATTGCCGGAGTTGTAACCGTTGCCCAAAATAATTTTCCAGCCGTCAGCGGTCGGCGCCACCAGCGGTTGCCCGAGGATATTGCCGATATCCGGGCCAAGAACCGGAGTATTTTCATCCAACTCGAACAGCAAACTCGGGCTGGCGGGATTGGTCACATCCAGCGCGAACAGGCCCTTGGCGCCGGCGCCGTAGGTGCCCACCAGAACAGTGTGCCACGCCGAATCAAAATAGGCATCCCCCACAAACAGAGGTCCATCCACACTGTATTTGTGCGGATTGTTCGCGGAACCATAGTTGACCTCCGTCATGTTCTTCAGCTTGGGATAGGCTCCGGAGGGAATATAGGCAAACAACTCGTTACCGTTCTCGGCATTAAATGCATGCAGCATGCCGTCATTGGCGTTTACATAGAGTACCTCGGGGCGATTCGCATCCTGCTTGTTACTCACATGAGTGGCATAGGTGGTACCTCCGAGCGCCTCCGACAGGCGGTCGAAGTGGTAATCCTCTCGTCCCGCATATGCCGGGTTGGAGTTGACGATATCCCCGAGCACCGTCGTCCGTGCGCGCATGCTCGATACATTTTTGCCGCGGACCCACTCCAGCCGCTCTTGTCCTACCGCATCCCCATCGCTGCCGGACAAGAGAGCCTTGTGGGTAATACTCAGGTTGTCCCATGTGAACGGGAGGTACTCCGGGGTTCCGTCCCCGTTTTTATCGGTGTAGGTATATATGTTTCGCGTGCCGTAGGCAGCAAAGGTGTCCGCATCCGTGGTGCTCCAGGTGGGGCTGTCGGCGAGGCTGCCATCCGCCTGCAGCTGTATGGCCTTGATTTCCCCGCTCCAGTTGGCGCTGTCGAACAGCGCCTGGTAGACCACCGTATCGGTGCCCAGGCGGGTGGAGTTGGCGGCCACGGAAGAAGCGGAGCCAGCACCACCGATTACCTGATCCAACGCATGGCCCAGATCCTCTTCCAGTTGTGCCGGATCGATCGCATAGAAATAGGTTTCCGCCTCGCTTGCGGCAATTTCCGCATCGGTGGGTGAAACGCCCTCAACGGAGTCGCTGTAGCCGCCCCACTTGGCGGCATAGTAGAGGGGCAGGTCCAGCAGTTCGGCAGTGGAGGCACCAATGCTGTATTGAGCGCTGCGCGCCGTGGCAATGGTGCAGGCGCTATCGCCATCCCAACCATCACCTTCGTCAATTCGCCTACAAGTACAATTATCACCGCTGCAGGAGGACCCGTAGGAAAACTCGTTCACTCCGGAGTGCACATGGAAACCATCATTGGTGGTGCCACTGATCACATAGCCGAACCCCATGGGGTCGCCGGTGGACTGGGCCATTACCTCGGTGGTAACGGTAACCGTGGTGGAAGTTACCGCGTAGTCGATCACCCCCCACATATCCTGGTCAAAGTCACCGCCCTGCTCGCTGTCCTCCCAGTTCACGTACAGCTTGCCGCTGGTGCCGTCCGCGCTCTGCTCGGCGATCTTGAAGTCCACGATGGCACAGTTGCCACCGACATTGCTATTGCGGCAGGCGGGCAGGATAGTAATTTGCCGCTGGCTGGCGGGTACCTTGACGGTGACCTTGGGCACCGCCGGTGCCAGGGCCACGCCGTAGGTTCGCACGGTGACCGGAGCGGGGAGGTCGTCGCGGATACCCTCCTTGCGGGCGTAGTGGGCGAGGCCGGCAATCTGGTAGGAACCCTGCAGGCGCGGCGCATCCGGGCAGGTACCGCGCACGGAGGAGAGATTGCCCACTCGCTTGGCGGTGCAAAGCTGGTTGTTGTCGGTACCGTTTTCGCCGACAAAATAGTTACTGCCGTGAATGCCCTCAGCGGCGCCCACAATGTCGGTCCAATGGTTCACGCTGGCGATGCCCAGGTCGCCGGCACCGCTCAACTGATCCGCGTCGTAGGAACTGGTGGAGGCGTTAAACTGAAGGACGCTCACCGCGGCGCAATAATTCTGCGAGGAGATGGGGTCATTCCAGGAGGCGCTGCCGAGGCCGCTGATACGGCCGGAATCGTCGCTGGCGAAGTCCGCTTGCTCCTCGCCGGCCAGATAGCGCAGGGATTCCAGGTAAATCTCTGACTGGGGATTACCCCAGTTGGAACAATTCCCATCGGTAAAGCTGCTCATGGCCCAATCGCAATTATCGTTATCGTCATCGTTATAGGTGCCGTCGTCATAGGAGTAACCGTAAGTGCGCAACCGGTTTAGCGTGTCAATGATACCGCCCGCGTCGGTAAAGGTGCCGTCGCCGTCTACCTCCACCTCATCCGCCATACTGCCGACCTGCTTGCGCAGCACACCGCCGGATTTGTTCTTTCCATAGGAGCCGGTCATCAGGCCGAAGTGGATGTCGCCTTTCTCGCCGTAGCGCTGCAATAATCCGGAGGGTTTCTTGGCGCCATCGGGATAATGGCGACAGTTTTCCTCCTCAAGGCCATTCCTGCAGACCTGAACCCGGGCGGTATAATCTCCCTCCCCTAGTTTGCTGCCGGAAATTGTTATTTGCTCATACTGCCCACAGCGCCCCCGCCAATCCCACCACAAGCACCGCCCCCGCTCTGTTGTATCGTTCTTTGTGGGGCTATTGGGATAGGCGTAAATCCCCGACTTGTCCGGGTCATTGTCATTGTTTGCGGCTTGCTCCTCCGCCCACAAACACTGCCAGCGCTCGTTGCTGGCCCAAAGCGAGTAGTTGCCCTGTGCCACCCGGATCTTGGGTGCCGCGTTAAGAGCGTCTTGTGAAAAACCACTGCTGACCGGAGTGGTATTGCACAGGGTAATACCGGTATTTTGTGTGTTTTCCAGTCCGCCCGTCACGGTAAAAGGCGTCAGCTTGGCGATATCCGTACCGTTGTAATACTTGGCAAAGGAGTGCGCATCGCTGGGCAGGAAGGCGCGTTCCAGCACCGTTTTGACTTCGGCGCTCGGGTTAGCCTCATTGTAGGCGTCATCAGTGGAACGATAGCCGCCATACAGAATCTTGCGCACCGCATCCATGCGCGTCATGCTGGCCCAGTTGAGGAAGTTACCGCTCCAGTCACCCTCGACCGTATCACAGTAGTGATCTGCCGTTATCGCCTTGGGTACAAAGATGCCGGATTCGTAGCTGTAACACTTGCCGCTGTCGAAGTAGCCGTAATAGCTGTAGTTATTAATGTAGGTGGTCTCCGCCACCCCATCCCGCTCGCCTCCCGGTCCGGTGAGATCCGTGTAGTCATCATAGGCCTTGAAATACAGCTGATGGTCATTGGACATATTCAGCATGACGATCGGCCGCACCGGCTGCGACAGGAACAGCGGCGTCTGAGCCAGTTCCAATGACACAGCACTGTGGACAACACCCAGGCTGAAAACGGCCGCCGCCAGCGCGGAGCAGAATCTTGTTTTTATTGTCTTATAAAACATGAATATTCTTCCTCCGCCGGATCTATCGCTTAAAGGTGGACTGCACTATTGCCACCGCATTGCTGGTACCGCCGACACCGCGGCTGGTTACCCGGTAAAAAACAACATCCTCGGCTTTCAGGCTGCTCGCAAAATCAATGGCACCGCCCTCGGAGCCCGCATTTACAACCGTATTAGTCACTTCCTCGATCACAAAGCGCGGCTGGTCGGCCACATCGGGAAGACTCATATTGGTCGTCGCCGAGCCTCTGTTCCAGCTATAGGTGTCCCAGAAGCCGGTCCTCCTGCTGTTGGCCAAGTCCTTCACATACCCTGTAGTAGTGGCGCCCGTGCTAAACGTGGGCAGAGTAGCGCCATTCAATACACCTTCCCCCGCTCGCAACCCTGCCTCCGCTGCCTGGAAGGCTTGGTTGCGGTCGCGCATATTACCCGCCATCAGCTCCTGCATTCCGCTCCCGCGCATGGCGGCGAGGCCGATTACCGTCATCAGCAGTAACATGATCAGACCGACCAGCAAGGTGGCGCCGCGTTGGGCTGTAATCTTAGAGGACGGTAGTAATCTTTTTTTCATAACGAAACTCCCTATCAGGGCAGGCGGCTGCGGATGCCGACGGTGTTGATAAAGACCTGGCGCAGGCGGCGATCGCCGGGGTCGTTCACAGCGGTGCCGTTAAAGGTGTAAGGCTGTGTCTCCTGCAGCACATTGTCGTCCGTGCTGGAAACCAACAGCTGAACGCGCACACTGGCCACGGAATCCCAATCTGTACCAACTTCTGTGGCAGTGTCATAGTCGTCCGGAATACCATCGTTGGTGGTATCACGCCCATACAAAAGCTGCATATCCTCGACACCTTCGAGCAATTCCAATGATTGGCCGTCTATCTCCTGGAACAAGCTATTACGACCGGAGGTACCCTGAGCGATGTAGTAGACGGTAGTACTGACCTTGATAATTTCCGAGTCCGGGCCGAAGGTTTCTTCCGGATTGGAATTCCCCCCCCAGGACGAAATGTCATTTCCAGGAGTGGCATCGGCGTTGGAATGAACCACATTGATTGAAGTGCCCGAAGTACCCGTCTGCTGCAGATTAGTAGCCTGAAACACCCGCGCCTTCTGGCAGTCGGAAACTACCAGTATGTCGCCTATACACATGCCGCTGAAACTGCTCTGCCCCGCTCCACAACCATTCGCAACCACACCGGTATCCGCGGCAAACAGTTGTGAGGAATCATTATTTTGCACAACCCCGACGGCATTACCTTTGGCGCTGCGCACGACAAGTACGTCGGTCCCGGAACTAGCGGCTGGATAACCAGTTGGCAGAGTTGCATCGCCACTGTCGTTATCAGTGCCGAAATCGAAACCTTCAATTCCCACATCAAAGCTGTACAGGGCGCCAGCATTCGCACTGCTCATATCCAGAGTATTGGTGAAGCTCAGATTCCGACTCATACAACCCATATACCCGGCCATGCGGATATCCTGGGCCATAAATTCCATCGCCAGGCGGCCGGTCTCCTGCACCCGCGATACCGCCTGCTGGGTGGAAAAGGTGGCGCGGCTGGATAGAAACAGCTGCACGACGCCAGTCATCAATATCAGACCGATGGTAATGGAGACCATCAATTCTATGAGCGATATACCCCGTTGCTTGCGCATAGCCGACGCCCCTCAAATCCGCGTTGTGTATTGGAAACTGCTCAAGTCGGCGTCAACCTGGCCGTTCGCATCGGCCACACCCGAACCATCCTGTTCGGACCACTGAATAGTCACGGTGCACACCTGCGCTGTGGTACAGCTGATGCCGCCTACCCCGCCCGGCAGGGCGCTGGCAATATTCTGCCGCCACTCGCGCAGATCGACCTGAGCCAACAGACTGCCCGCCGGCGGATCGGCTGCGGCCGTCAGGCTGTAGCTATCAATATTCTTTCGATTGATACGGATACGGTCGAGCAGGTCGTAGGCGAGAATATTGGCCTGGGAGCGCAGGTAGGCGCTGTGGTTGTATTGCAGGGAGCGGTTCTGTAGCGCGGCCAGCCCCAGCAGGGAAGTGGACAGGATCAGTACCGTCACCATCACCTCGATCAGGCCGGCGCCGCGCTGGCTGGTTGCGAAGTTCATATTCTCCCCTTACTAGCAGTTGCCACGAGCTACATTGATCAGCCCCGCCGGACCAACAGTAATAGTGCGAGCAGCATTGCTTCCGCAGCCGCTCACACTGGAAGTCACCGTGACTCGACTGGAACGCCCCAGGGTACCGAGTCGCGTATAGCGGATAAAATTGGTGGCTGCAGTCTGGGTCACAGTGATCACCGCACCGGCATTCGGTGCCTCCCAGCGCCGCAATACCGTGCCTACAGCTGGGCTGGCCGCGCTGTCCGAAGTGGCGCTATCGGCAAACACTATCCAGCCCTGGTTCCAGGTATCGGCACCGGTGCAACCTGTACCATTGCTGCTCGCGCAGATACTGACTCGCGCCCCGCGCTTCACCGCCTCGCTGCGCGCATAGTTGAGCGCCCCGGCAAGCTCCTCCCCCAGAGCAACTGACCGGTTGTTGTTGATCATGGCGCTAAAGCTTGGGGCCGCTATGGTGACCACAATCGCGAACACCGCGATGGTGACCATCAGTTCGATCAGGGTGAAGCCCCCCTGTCCTTGCAGTACCTGTGGTTTTTGTCCCATAAGACGGCTCATTCTTGCTCGATTACTAACCAAACCTGTACGGTCATGACTGGATGCCCGCGCAACGGCGGCGATATAGTCCCGAAACTTATCAGAAGCTTTATCGGGCGAACTACGGGGATCCGACAGGCGGCTACATTACAGGATCAAACGGAAACCAAACTGAGACATAAGTCTAGAAACCCAAGGAGGGGGACGGGATGCATGAACAGGGATTGACGCTACTTGAACTGCTTATCACTTTGGCGATACTGGCAATTCTGCTTACTGTCGCCCTGCCCGGTATTTCTACGGTAATCCGGAACAATCGGCTCGCGGCCGATACCGAAGAACTGCGCAGTGCTATCCAACTGGCCCGCGCTACTGCGGTGAGCCGCAATCAGCGGGTGACGCTGCGCAATTTGGGGGATTGGGGGTTGGGATGGGAGGCGTTTGTCGATGATAACAGTAACGGGCTGCGCGATAACGGCGAGCCTCTGGTATTCAGCGGCCCGGCTCTCGACTCAGTCAGTATCGCCTGGAATGATCCCGCCGGGGACTATGTGTCGTTTATCGGCATCGGCGTGAGTCGCCGCGTGAACGGGGCCCTGCAGATGGGTACCTTCAGAATATGCCCAACCGACGGGACGGAAGGTTACGCTCTGACGCTGGCTCCCAGCGGGCGCTTGCGGACCGGCAAGTTGAGTGACTGCAATTAGCTTCGCTCTGTTCGCCTGCAAGCAGGCTCCTACAGCGGGCCTGCGGCCCGCGCCCTGAGCCCCTCTCCCGCAGGCGGGAGAGGGGAGCTATTCTTTCAAGCTGCAGGAAGCTATCGCAATTCCTTCGGCAGCGAGAAACGAATATTCTCCTCGCATCCGGCCATCTCCTGCGGCAGTTTCGCGCCCAACTGCTGCAGCCGATCTATAACTTCCTGCACCAGCACTTCCGGGGCCGAAGCGCCGGCGGTAATGCCGATGGAGCGCACACCACTCAGCCAGGCGGGATCGATATCGGCGGCGCCGTCGATCAGCTGGGCGCCGGCTCCGCAGCGTTCGGCCAGTTCGCGCAGGCGGTTGGAGTTGGAGCTGTTGGGGCTGCCCACCACCAGTACCAGATCGCACTCCAGGGCCAGTTGCTTGACGGCGTCCTGGCGATTCTGGGTGGCGTAGCAGATGTCGTCCTTGCGCGGACCGCGGATATTGGGAAAACGAACGCGCAGGGCGTCGATCACGCGGGCGGTGTCGTCCATGGACAGGGTGGTCTGGGTGACGTAGGTGAGGTTGTCCGGGTTCCTGACCTTCAACTCAGCCGCATCCTTTTCGTCCTCCACCAGATAGATGGCACCGCCGCTGCCGGTGTCGAACTGGCCCATGGTGCCTTCCACTTCCGGGTGGCCGGCGTGGCCGATAAGGATGCACTCGCTGCCCTCGGTGCTGAACTTGCTCACTTCCATATGCACCTTGGTGACCAGCGGGCAGGTGGCATCGAAGACCTGCAGGCCGCGATCCGTGGCCTCCTTTTGCACGGCTTTGGATACGCCGTGGGCACTGAAGATTACGATCACGTCGTCGGGCACTTCGGAGAGTTCATCCACGAATACGGCACCGCGCTCGCGCAGGCTGTCCACCACGAATTTGTTGTGCACCACCTCGTGGCGCACGTAGATGGGCGCACCGAACACGTCCAGCGCGCGATTGACGATATCGATGGCGCGGTCGACGCCGGCGCAGAAGCCGCGGGGATTGGCGAGACGTATTTGCATATTTGGTTCAATACTCCGGCTTCACCTCGGGCGGGCCTTTGGCCCGCATGCGGAGCTGGAGCTCCGCGTTCCCGGGAGGCTCCTACTGTACCGAGGCCACCTCGATGATTTTTACGTGAAAGTTCAGTGTCTGTCCGGCCAGCGGGTGGTTGAAGTCCACGGTGACTTCCTCCTCGCCCACCTCGCGGACCACTCCGGGCAGTTCGCCGCTACCGTTGTCGAAAGAGATTACCAGACCTGGCTCCAGTTCGATATCCGGCGAAAAGTGGTCCCGGCGCACCTTCTGGATATTGCTGGGGTTGCGCTGGCCGAAGCCCTGCTCCGGGGGTATTTCGATCTCCGCCTCATCCCCGGCTTTCAGCCCGAAAAGCGCCCGCTCGAAGCCCGGTAGCAGGCTGCCATCGCCCACCAGAAAAGTGGCCGGGTCACCCTCGAAGGTCGAATCCACTTCGGTGCCGTCGTCCAGCAGCAGGCTGAAATGCAGGGTCACCCGGCTGTGTTCGCCGATCACGTTGTTGCTCATCTCAGACTTCCGCGCTCCCTTTCGAGTCTTTGCCGCGTTCGGTGAAGAACAGCAGTTCGATCACCAGCATGACGGCGCCGACGCTGATGGCCATGTCCGCCACATTGAACACCGGGAAGCTCCAGCTGCCGTAATAGACGGAGATAAAGTCCCGCACATAGCCCAGCAGCATCCGGTCCCAAAGGTTGCCGACAGCGCCGCCCAGGATCAATGCCAGGGCAAAGGGCTCCCAGCGCTTCGCCGCCGGCAGGCGCCACAGCCATACGCTGACCATGGCACTGAAGCCCAGCGCGATGGCGCCGAAGAACCAGCGCTGCCAGCCGCCGGCGTCGGCGAGAAAACTGAACGCGGCTCCGGTGTTCTCCGCGTAGGTGAACTGCAGCAGGCCGGGAATAATCTGCAGCGGCGGGCCGAAACGGAACTGCTCCACCGCCCACACCTTGGTGGCGATATCCAGGCCGATCACCACCAGCGCCAGCCAGTACCAGCGCCAGGGGGGCGACAGGATTTTACGCATAGTGTCTCACCTCGCCCTCGCCCACGATGTTTTCCACGCAGCGGGAGCAGATTTCCGGGTGTGCCGGGTCGGCCCCCACATCCTCACGGTAGTGCCAGCAGCGCGCGCATTTGGGGTGGTCCACACGGCGCACATTGACTTTCAATCCGGCCAGTTCGGTGGCCTCGGCGCCGGCGGCGTCCGTGAGCCTCTGCACCGAAGTGGAGGAGCAGATCAGCACGAAGCGCAGCTCGTCTTCCAGTTCGCACAGTTTTTCCCGCAGGTCATCGTCGGCAAACAGGGTGACCGCCGCCTGCAGGGAGCCGCCGAGTGCTCCGGCGCCGCGCTGCTCTTCGAGCACTTTGTTCACCGCGGTCTTGACCCGGGCGATGGCGGCCCAGTAGTCCGCACCCTTGGCCGCATCCGCGGGCAGTTTCGGCAGTGAGTACCACTCCTCGATAAATACGCTGTCGCGGTTGTTGCCGGGAATAAACTGCCACAACTCCTCGGCGGTAAAGCTGAGGATCGGCGCTATCCAGCGCACGAACGCCTGCACGATATGATAGAGCGCCGTCTGCGCCGAGCGGCGCGCGGCGCTGTCCTCCCGTGTGGTGTACTGGCGGTCCTTGATGATGTCGAGATAGAAACCGCCCATCTCCACCACGCAGAAGTTGTGCAACTTCTGGTAGATCTGGTGGAACTGGTAGTTGTCGTAGGCGGCGATTATCTCGTCCTGCAGGCGCGCGGCCGCGTCCAGCGCCCAGCGGTCCAGCGCCAGCAGTTCCCCCTCCGGCAACAGGTCCTTCTGCGGATCGAAGCCCGCCAGGTTGGAAAGGAAGAAGCGAGCGGTGTTGCGCAAGCGTCGGTAGGAGTCGGCGGTGCGCTTCAGAATTTCCTCGGATACCGCCATTTCGCCACTGAAATCGGTGGCCGCCACCCACAGACGCAGCACATCCGCGCCCAGCTTGTTGATCACGTCCTGGGGCGCGACGGTGTTGCCGATGGATTTGGACATCTTGCGGCCCTGGGCGTCCACGGTGAAGCCGTGGGTGAGCACTTGCCGGTAGGGCGCGGTATCGTGGATGGCGATGGAGGTTTTCAGCGAGGACTGGAACCAGCCCCGATGCTGGTCGGACCCCTCCAGGTACAGGTCTGCGGGGAAGCGCAGGCCGTCGCGGCGCTCCAGCACTGCATAGTGGGTGACACCGGAATCGAACCACACATCCAGGGTGTCGGTGACCTTCTGGTAGTGCTCCGCGTCGTCGCCTAGCAGTTCGCGCGGGTCCAGGTCGAACCACACATCCATACCGCCGGCTTCCACCAGTTCGGCAACCCGGTCCATCAGCGCCGGGGTGTCCGGATGGATCTCGTGGGTTTCTTTATGCACGAACAGCGCGATGGGCACGCCCCAGGTGCGCTGGCGGGAGATACACCAGTCCGGGCTGGCGTCGAGCATGGCATCGATGCGCGCCTTGCCCCAGCCGGGAATCCACCGCACTTCGTCCGCGGCTTTCCGAGCATGATCCAGCAGGTCGTTCTGCTGCATGCTGATAAACCACTGGGGCGTCGCGCGATAAATCAGCGGCGTCTTGGTGCGCCAGCAGTGGGGGTAGCTGTGCACCAGCTTGTCCTGATGCAACAGCACGCCTTTTTCCCGCAATAGTGCAACGATCTTTTCGTCCACCTTGTACACGTGCTCGCCGGCAAAAATGGGCACGCTGTCGCGGTAGACGCCGTTCTCATCCACGTAATTGAGCGTATCAATACCGTACTTCTTGCCCACCACGAAGTCATCCGGGCCGTGGTCCGGGGCCGTGTGCACGCAGCCGGTACCGGCGTCGGTGGTGACGTGGTCGCCGAGGACGATGGGCACCAGCTTGTCGTAGAAGGGGTGGTGCAGCTTCAAATGTTCCAGCGCCGCACCGCGGATATGGCCCACCACTTCGCCCTGCAGGCCCGCGCGCTCCAGCACCGCGTCTTTCAGGTCCTCGGCCACCAGCAGGCGACGGCCGCCGGCCTGTACAACCACGTATTCCAACTCGCCGTTGACTGAAACCGCCTGGCTCGACGGCAGGGTCCAGGGAGTGGTGGTCCAGATCACCACGGAGAGCGGGCCGTCACCCGCGTGGCCACCGGCGGCGTCGGCGATCGCCAGCGCGGTGTCCTCGGTGACCGGGTAGCAGACGTCGATGGAGTAGGAGGTCTTGTCCTGGTACTCCACTTCCGCCTCCGCCAATGCAGAGGCGCCCACCACGCTCCAGTACACCGGTTTGAAGCCGCGCGCCAGATGGCCGTTTTTTACCACGCGGCCGAGGGCGCGGACGATGTCCGCCTCGAACTGGAAATCCATGGTGCGGTAGGGATTGTCCCAGTCGCCGAACACGCCCAGGCGAATAAAATCCTTTTTCTGCCCCTCCACCTGTTTGGCGGCGTAGTCGCGGCACTTCTGACGGAAGGTCTTGTAGTCCACCTTGGCGCCGGCCTTGCCGATTTTCTTTTCCACCCGGTGCTCGATGGGCAGGCCGTGGCAGTCCCAGCCGGGCACGTAGGGGGCGTCGAAGCCGCTCAGGGTTTTCGACTTGACGATAATGTCCTTGAGGATCTTGTTGACCGAGTGACCGATATGGATGTCGCCGTTGGCGTAGGGCGGGCCGTCGTGCAGGATAAACTGCTCGCGACCGGCGCGCGCCGCGCGGATCTTTTCGTAGAGCTTGCCCTGCTGCCACTTCTGCAAAATCGCCGGCTCCCGCTGCGGCAGGTTGCCGCGCATGGGAAACTCGGTATGGGGCAGGTTCAGGGTCGTTTTGTAATCGGTCATCGGGTGTATTGTTTAGCTCTGTAGGATGGGCAAAGGATCGCAGCGACGTGCCCATCTTCGGCGGTTTTGATGGGCACGCTGCGCTTTGCCCATCCTACTTTTTTTTCACCCTTATGGGTGATTGGCGAACCATTCTCTGGCATCGCGGATGTCCTGGGCGATTTTCGCCTTGAGGATTTCCAGGGACGCGAACTTCTCCTCGTCGCGCAGCTTGTGGCAAAACTCCACGGCGATTTCGCGGCCGTACAGGTCCCTGTCGAAATCGAACAGGTGCACCTCCAGCAGCGGCTGCGCATCCTCGCCCTCCACGGTGGGGCGGAAACCCACGTTGGCCACGCCGGCAAGCTCCCTGCGGTCCTCCGCCAGCGGCCTGCCGTCGGTGCGCCGCACCTTTACCGTGTACACCCCCACCAGCGGAGAGCGGTAGCGGTGCAGGCGCACATTGGCGGTGGGCGCATCCAACTGGCGGCCCAGGGCGCGGCCGCGGGCCACCCGCCCAGTGATCCGGTAGGGTTTCCCCAGCAGGGCTTTCGCCAGGGCGAAATCGCCGTCCTCCAGCGCCTCGCGAATGCGTGTGCTGCTCACCCGGGCGCCCGCCACTTCCACCGTGGCCGTGTCCTCCACCGCGAAGCCGGCTTCCACACCGGCCTCTCGTAACAGCTTATAGTCGCCGCTGCGATCGCAGCCGAAACGGAAATCGTCGCCCACCACCAGATGCCTGATTCCCAGGCCGTCCACCAGTATGCGCTGGATAAACGCCTCGCCGCTGAGATTGCGCAGCTTTTCATTGAACTGCAGACACAGCACCCGGTGCACCCCGGCGTCGAACAGCGCCAGCACCTTCTCCTTGAAGCGCATCAGCCGCGCCGGCGCGCGCTCGCCGGAAAAGTATTCGTGGGGCTGGGGCTCGAAGATCACCGCCACCGAGGGCAGCCCGGACTCCCGCGCCCGCTGGTTCAGCTGCGCGATAATCGCCTGGTGGCCCAGGTGCACACCGTCGAACGAGCCGATGGTGGCCACACAGCCACGGTGCCGGGGACGCAGGTTGTGCAACCCGCGAATCAGTTCGCGCTCGGGGGCCAAGGTGCTCTTCCCATCCTCATAAAACAAGCGGCGCAGTATAGCGGATTAAGGGGGGAATGCTGAATGATGAATGATGAATGCGGAATGCGCGGTCAGGCTTCTACCGATCCGGAAGGCCGGTGGCCACGGGGCGGCTCCAGGGAGGGATGATCGCGGCCACGAGCCACCACCATGGCACACAAGCCGCGCCGCGTATTCCGCATTCATCATTCCGCATTCCCCATTCCGCTAAAGTGGCGCGGTCGCAACCCCGATGCCAATAACACCAGGACATAGGTGCCGGCGCCGGCGGCCACCAGCAGGCCCATCCGCCAGGCCCGCTGCCACCAGGACCAGTCGCTCCACTCCGGCCAGTAGTGCAGCGCCGCCAGCAGCAGCGCCACCATCGCCAGGTTGGCCAACAGCAGGCGCAGCAGATAGCGGCCCCAGCCGGCCTCCGGGCGGTAGACGTCGTCCCGGCGCAGCCCCTTGTACAACAGCCAGGCGTTGATCGCCGCCTGCGCCGCGGTGGCCAGGGCCAGCCCCATATGTCCGAGCCGGAAGTAATAGTTGAGGGGAATCGCCAGAGCCAGGCTCAGTACCATCTTCGCGGAAATGGCGATCAGCCCGAAACGCACCGGCGTATAGGTATCCTGGCGGGCGAAATAACCGGGGGCCAGCACCTTGATCAACATAAAGGCCAGCAATCCCAGCGAGTAGGCGCGCAGGGACCAGGCAGCCATCTGCATATCCCGCACGGTCATCTCGTCGCCGTGCAGGAACAGCGTGGTGAGCAGCGGCTCCGCCAGCACGATCAGCGCCACCGCCGCCGGCAGCGAGATCAGGGTCACGCTGCGCAGGGCCCAGTCCAGGGTGTGGCAGAAGCGCTGCGGATCGCCGCCCGCGTGCAGACGGGACAGTCCGGGCAGGATCACCGTGGCCACCGCCACACCGAAGACCCCCAGCGGCAGCTCGGTCAGCCGATCGGAATAGTAAAGCCAACTGACGCTGCGGCCGGGTAAGAAGGAGGCCAGAAAGGTGTCCAGCAGCAGACTGATCTGGGTCACCGACACACCGAAGATCGCCGGTGCCATCAGCCGCAGAATCTTGCGCACCCCCGGGTACTCCCAGTCCCAGCGCGGCCGCGGCAGCAATCCCTGGCGCACCAGGAAGGGCACCTGGAACAACAGCTGCACCACCCCGGCGGCAAACACCCCCCAGGCCAGGGACAGCACCGCCGGCTCGAACCACCCCGCGGCCACCGTGGCGGCGGCAATCAGCACCAGGTTGAGCAATACCGGCGTCAAAGCCGGCACCGCAAAACGTTCGAAACTGTTCAGCACCGCACCGGCGAAACCGGTCAGGGATATCAGCATCAGATAGGGGAAGGTGATGCGCAGCATATCCGTGGCCAGGGCGAACTTCTCGCGCTCGGAGCCGTGCCACCACCAGCCGAAGGCAAACAGGCCGGTGACCAGCGGCGCGCACACCACCGCGAACAGGGTGACCACCAGCAGAGTGCCTCCCAGAGCCCCGGCCACCCGGTCGTTCAGCTCACGGGCCGCGGCGATACCGCCGCGCTGGCGGTACTCCGCCAGCACCGGCACAAACGCCTGGGCAAAGGCGCCCTCGGCAAACAGGCGGCGGAAGAAATTGGGAATCTTGAAGGCCACGATAAAGGCATCGGCGGCATCGCTGGCGCCCACGAAGCGCGCCATCACGATATCCCGCGCCAGCCCCGCGATCCGCGACAGGAAGGTGGCGCCCCCGACGATAGAACTGCCATGCAGCAGCCTGGCGGCGCCGGACTTCTCGCTGGGCTTCTGCGGCATGTCTGGGGGCTGGGACAAAACGGGCTTTCCTTAATCGGGTCACTGTTCGGTGGCCGGCAAGTCTACCGCAATTCGGCCCAGCCAGGGGTGGCCCGGCCAGGGGTGGCCCGGCCTGGCGTGGCCCGGCCCAGCTCCCTACTGGAAACGTATACGGACACTATACTCACAGTGAGCTAGTGGCGCGTCCCAATGGATTGGCGGCGTAAGGAGATACGGATGACCATCAACGCACTGATTATCGCTCTGGCGCTGGCAATTCTGCTGTATGCCGCGGTAGCGCTCGGACCCCGCCCCCAACGTGTGCGCGTGCGCATCGAAGCCCCCCGGGACCGCCGCTACCGCCGCCGATACCGCTGACATCCCCACCGCCATATTTCGCCACAATTGAGCGCAGATTTGTCCCACTGGCGCCATGCCAGTGCCGTCTTGCGGACTTTAAATAAGCCTCGACCGGGCCGGAATACAGAGTTGGCCCAAATCGAGAGACACAAAAGACCGCAAGGAGACAAATCATGAAAAAAGCACTGATGGCCGTAGCTCTGGGTTCCCTGATCACCACCGGCGCCCAGGCAGAGGAATTCCAGGGATCGAAACTGACACAGGCCAAGCAGGCCACCGTATTCACCGGCGCCGCCATCGCGGGCGCCGCCGTGGGAGGCCCGGTGGGATTTATCGCCGGCGCCCTGGGCGGGGCCTGGCTGGGCGAGCAGATTGAACAGGCAGAAGAGGCGACTATGCTGGCATCACAACTCACCGAAAGCCGCGCAGAGCTGAGCACCCTGGCGCAACAACTGGACGCAGCCCGCCTGTCGGCCAACGACGCCAGCGAGCTGGCTGTGGACTCCCTCCAATTCCAATTGCTGTTCACCACCGGTGACGACCAACTGCAGGAGGGGCAGTTACACCAGTTGTCTGCGCTGGCGGATTTCCTCCAGCGCCACCCGCAGGTCGAAGTGCACCTGGAGGGCCGCGCCGACCCCCGCGGCAGCGACGGCTACAACAACGTCCTCTCCGACCAGCGCGCCCTCTCCGTGCAGCGCGCCCTGGAGACCTTCGGTGTGAACTCCGGCCGCATCAACCGCCGCGCCCTGGGCGCCAGCCAGTCCCAGGCCCCCCGCGGGGACGCGGACGCCTACGCGATGGAGCGCCGGGTGGATATCCACTTCAGCCTGCCGGAGTCCATGGCCGGGAACTTTTAAACCCCCGGGACCGCGGGACTCGGGACTCGGGACTCGGGACTCGGGACCCGGGACCCGGGACCACGGCATTAAAGAGCACATAGGACTGCAAATCCCTCTCGACTCGCTCTTGTCCGAACCCCTGTTGTACTTGCTGTACCTTGCGGGCGCTCTGCGCCCGCCTTTTTGATTCCGCGTGAATAAGGCATCATTCGTCATTCCGCATTCACCATTCCGCATTCCATATGACTGCCACCATTGCCATCGTCGAAGACGAGCGCGCCATCGCCGAGAACTACCGCGACGCCCTGCGCCGCAGCGGCTACCGGGTCGACCTCTACAGCTCGCGCCCCGAAGCCCTGAATGCCTTCCGCCAGCGACTGCCGGACCTGGCGGTGATCGATGTCGGCCTGGGCGCGGAGATCGAGGGCGGTTTCGAGCTGTGCCGGGAACTGCGCGCCATGGCCCCCACCCTGCCGATCCTGTTCCTGACCGCGCGGGACTCCGAACTGGACATCATCTCCGGGCTGCGCCTGGGCGCCGACGACTACCTGACCAAGGACATCTCCCTGCCCCATATGCAGGCGCGCATCAACGCCCTGCTGCGCCGGGTGAGCGTGCTGCGGGACCAGAGCGACGACGGCGAGACCCTCGCCCAGGGCCACCTCGACCTGGATATCTCCCGCCTGCACTGCCGCTGGCGCGGCGAGCCTGTGGACCTGACCGTCACCGAGTTCTGGATAGTGCACGCCCTGGCGAAAAGGCCCGGTCACGTGAAATCCCGCAGCCAGCTGATGGAGGCCGCGCGGGTGGTGCTGGATGACAACACCATCACCTCCCACGTCAAGCGTATCCGGCGCAAGTTCCAGGTGTTGGACAAGGATTTTGACGCCATCGGCACTGCTTACGGTATGGGTTACCGGTGGCAGGTGTAACGCGGGGAGCGCCGAGCCCCAGCTCGGCATATGGCGGAGGGCTGTGTGCAACGTTGCCGA
>NZ_JBOFOC010000059.1:0-39308 GCF_051659245.1 Microbulbifer sp. | reverse complement strand
TGTGGTGTAAGGTACTAAATGCGGTTATCAGAGCCCCCCAAAATGTTCACAGGAAGGCGCCGCTCGCAGGGAATGGCTCGCCCTTTTCAAGAGCGGCAACGCAGCTGTGGGCCCTCTCTACCAGGTGAAGAGGGGGGGGCTCCCTTCGGGCGGGCCGCTAAGCAGCCATCTGCGGCGTTGCATTTGCTTGACGTAGCGGGCTACGCCCGCGCAAATGCGCCTTGCATCTGGCAGCTTAGCGGCCCGCTGATATCCGCATTTAGTACCTTACACCACACCAGCCCCCCTTTGTAGGAGCGGGCCATGCCCGCGATCAGCTTGCGGGTATAGCCACCGGCGCTGGTTCGCGCCGTCCATTGCGCTCGCCCTTCGGACGCCTGCGGCGTCCAAATCGACTATCCTGCCGATTTGTCGCGTGGGCATGGCCCGCTCCTACGGGGTGCCGAATCCTGGCTCAACAGGATTGTCGAACTTTTTAATGGGGTTTGAGAGGTTTGTCACAAAAAACCTCTCCTGGTCGGTTACTTTTCCACCGGTAGTCGAGTATCTTGCTCGATGCGGAACTTTTGCGTTGAAGTGAATCTAATGCAGGGTGAAACGCTCATAACAAGAACACACTCGATCGTACAGGATGGTCCCCATGAAACCCGATGCACTGACAATCGCCGTGATTGTCTTTGTTGCGGGAGTGCTGCTGAGCAGTGCCGGTCTCACCGAGGTTTTCGCTTCCGAAGACCCGGAGCCGCCGGCGGCCCTGCAGCAGGGAGTGGTGACGCGCTAAGCGCACCACTCGGCCCGCGCAAACGAAAAAGCCGGATGCTCCCGCATCCGGCTTTTTCGTAGGGGCGAACCCCCTGGTGTGGTGTTAGGTACTAAATGCGGTTATCAGAGCCCCCCAAAATGTTCACAGTTAGGCGCAGCTCGCAGGGAATGGTCATTCCATTCTCAAGAGCTGCAACGCCGCTGTGGGCATTTTGGGGGGCTCCCTTCGGGCGGGCCGCTAAGCAGCCATCTGCGGCGTTGCATTTGGCCGCTTAGCGGCCCGCTGATATCCGCATTTAGTACCTTGCACCACACTAGACCATCAGTCACACCGGTACAGCCGCCGCTCCGTCACCACCGCGCTCAGCGGAATATCCCACCCGTCCACCGGCAGCTGCTCCACACACTGCAACTGGTGCGCCACGCCGATCATCTGCGGGCCGGCGCCCGGCAGTCGCCGCTTGAAGGCGAAGGTGCGGTCGTAGAATCCCGCCCCCATGCCCAGGCGCCCGCCGGCGGGGTCGAAGGCCACCAGCGGTACCAGGACCAGGTCCAGTCGCCACGGCGACTGGAGGGGGCCGCGCAGGGGCTCCGGAATGCGATAGCGGTTGCGGTAGTTGAGCGCTCCGCCGCTCCAGTGGCGGAAACGCAGCTGCGGCCGCGGCGCCGCCGGCAGAACCGGCAGATAGAAACGCTTGTCGGGGAATTGCCGCACCAGCCCGCGCACGTCCACCTCGCCGTCCATCGGCCAGTAGATGCCGATATGCCGGGCGCGGCGAAACGGGGAGCTGCGGCCCAGTCGGGAGACAACCGCTGTGGCGGCACTGCGCTGTCGGTATCGGCTCAGGCCGCGCCGCGCCGCGCGCATCCTGCGGCGCAGTTGCGCTTTGGTTTCTTGCATGGTTGAAATTTAGCTGGAGAAGACTTTCGTGGACCGGCGCGCTCCGGACAATTCAAAACGTATTATCCGGAGCTGAAAAAGGAGCCCCGAGCGTGCGGCTGAAGACGTAGCCTTGAACCGTAGGGTTCAAGGTGGAGGCCTCCGGGATACATTAGGCTTTCCGCTGCTTGGCGGACTTGCGCACCAGTACCCGCTGGAAGCCGCCAGGGTGACGTTATCGGCTCGAGGACATAGTCAACTGGCCAACACCTCAGGGCAGAAGAAGTATAACGCGCGCGGGGAAAAAAGGCTAAACGGCTCTGTGCCGGAAATCCCGTGCAAGCACCAAAGTCAAGGGTCTATTTCACCAAGTGCGGACTGCACCTTCTCCTGCAGGCGTTCGAGCATCTCCTGCTCCAGTGGTGCGCGGGTGAGTTCCGCCTTGGCTTGAATCAGTTCGTGGGCGATATTCAGCGCCGCCATCACCGCTATGCGCTCCAGACCGATCACCGAGCCGCTGGCGCGGATGCGCGACATGCGCTCGTGCAACAGCCGCGCAGACGCCTGCAGCTCGGCCTGCTCTTCCTTCGGGCAGGCCACGCGGTACTCTTTGTCGAGTATGGAGACCGTGACAGTCTCTGAGGTCAGAGTTGGCTCACCCATCAGGATTCTTGCGCTAGCCCTTTCAGGCGGTTGATCATGGCCTCGACCCGCGAGCGGGCGGCCTCGTTATTTTTTACCAGGCGCTGGCGCTCGCGCAGCCACTCGGCCTCCTGCCGGCGCAACTCGCGATTGTCCTCGGCCAGCTGCTGGCAGCGGGCGATCAGCGAGTCCACGGTGCTTTCTAGCGCTTGCAACTTGTCCATAATTCCTGCGTAGGCCGGGTTATTCCGCTACTATATTGCCGGCGTATGGGAGGGGTCAATTGCCCGCCCACCCAGGCAATCACAATTTTGCCCCTTGCCCTGCGGCCACTTTGGTCAAAAGCGGCGAATTGCACAAATCCTGATCATATTGAATGAGCGTAGTTATGACTCGCGCAGCCGAAGATTTCGATTCCCTGGCCAACACGATTTTGTCCGCCGGTGGCGAAGTGGACCCCAGCGAACTGCACGGGTTTGCGTGCGGTCTACTGGCCGCCGGCGCGCGACCGGATAAAAGCCGCTGGCAGAGGGAGCTGGGGGAGTTTTTGCAGCTGGAAGCCGTGCCCGCGGAGCTGAACCGGGAGTTTCTGCAACTGGCGGAGGACAGCCTGCGGCAGTTGCGCGACAGCGACTTCGGATTCCAGCTGCTGCTCAGCGGAAGTGAAGACCTGGCCGAGCGCACCCTCACCCTGGGGACCTGGTGCGAGGGGTTCCTGCACGGTTTCGGCATCGGTGGCCACAGCGGCGAATTGCCGCCTACCAGCAGTGAGGCACTGCAGGATATCAGTGTCATCGCGCAGGTGGACGAGCAGGCCGCTGGCGAATCCGAAGAGGCGGAGAGCCAACTTGTGCAGGTGCAGGAGTATGTGCGGGTGGCGGTGCTGAATATTTTTGCTGACACAGCAGCCGGGAGCCGTGGCCCCACCGTTCACTGATGACCGACTATAGAAGCGCAGCTATGGGCATCGGCAAGGCGGAATTCGCACGCCGCCGCGCGCGGCTGGCCGCCGGGCTGCTGCCCGGCAGCCTGGCGATAGTGCCCGCCGCGCGCGAACAGCTGCGCTCCCGCGATACCTATTTCCCATTTCGCCAGGACAGCGATTTTCTCTACCTCACCGGTTTCGAGGAGCCGGAGGCGCTGCTGGTGCTGGTGCCCGGGCGGGCCCAGGGGGAGGCGCTGCTGTTCTGCCGCGAGCGCGACGCGGAAAAAGAGACCTGGGAGGGCCCGCGGCTGGGCCCCGAACGCGCCGCGGAACACTGCGGCCTGTGTGACGCTTTCCCAATCGGCGACCTGGACGATATCCTGCCCGGCCTGCTGGAGGGGCGCGAGCGCATCTACTATACCCTGGGGCGTTTTCCGCAACTGGACCGGCGCCTGCAGAATTACCTGCATGAAATCGACCGCGCCCGCGGCAGCGCCGGGGCGCCGGAACTGGTGGACCTGGATCACCAGTTGCACGACCTGCGACTGTTCAAGAGCGCCCAGGAGCTGCGCCTGCTCCGGAGCGCCGCGCAGATCACCGCCGAAGCGCACACGCGGGCCATGGCGCACTGCCGCCCCGGCCTGTATGAATACCAGTTGGAGGCCGAGATACTGCATACCTTCGTCGCCGCCGGTGCGCGCGAACCGGCCTACCCGACCATCGTCGGCGGCGGGCGCAACGCGCTGGTGATGCACTATTGCGCCAACAGAGCGCCGCTCAAAAACGGCGACCTGGTGCTGGTGGACGCCGGCTGCGAGTACCGCGGCTACGCCGCCGACGTCACCCGCACCTACCCGGTGAACGGCCGCTTCAGCGGCGAGCAGAAGGCGCTGTACGAAATCGTGCTCGCCGGACAACGGGCTGCGATCGACGAGATCCGCGCCGGCAATCACTGGGACCAGCCCCATCTGGCCAGTGTGGAAGTGATCACTCGCGGACTGGTGGACCTGGGCCTGCTGCGCGGCGAGGTGAGCGACCTGGTCGAAACCGGCGCCTACCGCCGCTTTTACATGCACCGCGCCGGCCACTGGCTGGGTATGGACGTGCACGACGCCGGCGACTACCGGGTGCACGGCCAGTGGCGGCAACTGGAGACGGGAATGGCGATGACCGTGGAACCGGGGGTCTATATCGCCGCGAACGACGATCAAGTGCCCGAGCGTTTTCGCGGTATCGGCATCCGCATCGAGGACGATGTGGCGCTGCTCAAGGATGGCCCGGAGGTGCTTTCCGCCTCTGCACCCAAAACGGTGGCGGATATCGAATACACCATGCGCGAGGGCCAGGTGCAGGGGGAACTGTGGTGAAGACTGTGGACACTGTGGACATAGCCATCGTTGGCGGCGGCATGGCCGGCGCCAGCCTGGCGCTGCTGCTGCAAAAATTCTGCCCGCAGCTGTCGGTGGCGCTGCTGGAGCGGCAGCCGCTGCCAACCGCCGGCGCCGCCCCGCAGCTGCCCAGTTTCGACACCCGCGCCACCGCGGTGGCCGCCGGCAGCCTGCAGATTTTCTCCGAACTGGGGCTCTGGCCGCGGCTGCGCGACTACTGTGCGCCGATCGAACGGGTTCAGGTATCGGACCGCGGTCGGGGCCTGGGCGCGATCCTGGAGGCGGACCCGCGAAAGCGCGCCAGTTTTGCCGGCATGCTCGGCGCGGTGATCGAGAATGCCGCCCTGGGCCCCGTGCTCTACGACGCCCTGGCGCAAACCGATGCGCAACTGGTCGCGCCGGCGCAGGTGCGCGGGGTGACCATGGGGAGCGGGGGGGCCCAGTTGAGCTGGCGCGCGGAGGAGGATGGCCCGGAGCGGACATTGCAGGCGGGCCTGCTGGTGGTGGCAGACGGTGTGGATTCGCCGCTTTGCCGGCAACTGAATATCGGCGTGCAGCGGGTGGAATACCGCCAGCGGGCGCTGATCGCCACCGTCGGCCTGCAGAGGGACCACGGCGGTGTGGCCTACGAGCGCTTTACCGAGAGGGGGCCCATGGCTCTGCTGCCGTTGCCCCGGAGAGATAGCCAGCACCGCATGGCACTGGTGTGGACCTGCGCCGACGAGGAGGCGGAGCAGATCGCCTCCCTGGAGGCAGATGCCTTTGTCGAGCGCCTGCAGCGGGCCTTCGGCTGGCGCGCCGGGCGCATCCTGCGCGCCGGTAAAGTGCACAGTTATCCCCTGAGCCTGTCCCTGGCGGAAGAGCAATGGCGCCGCGGCCTGGTGCTGGTGGGCAACTGCGCCCATTTCCTGCATCCGGTGGCCGGGCAGGGCTTCAACCTCACGCTGCGCGACTGCCATGCCCTGGCCCTGACCCTCGCCCGCGGCTGCGCCGCCGGCGCGCCGCCGGGAGAGCTAGACTTGTTACAGGAGTACGGCCGCGAGCGGCGGCTGGATCAACAGCTGACCATCGGTTTCAGTGATCGGGTACCGTCGCTGTTCGCCTCCGGGAGCCCGTGGGCCCGGGGCCTGCGCCAGGCGGGGCTGTTGGGGTTGACCCTGGCGCCGCCGTTGCGGGCCGGCTTTGTCGGCCAGGCGGCGGGGTTCGGATTTTAAGTGGCGGGATACGGTAGCAGGTGGTAAACGCCGGATGAACAGAGAACGCATGGATATCACTATCGTAGGCGGCGGCATGGTGGGCATGGCCCAGGCCGCCCTGCTGGCGGTGCGCCACCCACAGCTGCAGGTGGCTCTGCTGGAGGCGGGGGAACTGCCGGAGGTTTCCGCGGCCACCTACGACCCCCGGGTGGTGGCGCTCACCCAGGCCTCCCTGGAGCTGCTCGACGAGGTGGGGGTCTGGCCGTCGATTGCCGGGCGCGCCTGTCCCTACACGGAAATGCGCGTGTGGGATGCGGAGGGCACCGGCTCGGTGCGCTTCAACAGTCGCGATGTGCAGCTGCCCAACCTGGGGCACATCGTGGAAAACAGCGTTGTGATATCGGCGCTGCGCGAGCGCATCGAAACCCTGCCCAATGTGGAAGTGATCACCGGCTTTCGCCTGGAGAGCTGGTGGCGCGACTGCGGCCTATGGCACCTGCAGGCGCGCAGCGACCGCGTGAACGTCATCGAGGGGCTGGAGGAGAGCGGGGCAATTCTGCGCACCCGCCTGCTGGTGGGGGCCGACGGCGTCCGCTCCAAGGTGCGCGAACTGCTGCGAATCCGCACCCGCGACACCCTGTACCAGCAGACGGCCCTGGTGTGCGTGGCCCGTTGCGAAGCCTCGCACCAACACACCGCCTGGCAGCGCTTTCTGAAAAGCGGGCCGCTGGCCTTCCTGCCCCTGGCCGGACTGGGGGATGACAACCACTGTGCGGTGGTCTGGTCGGCGGACGAGGCCCTGGCGCGGGAGCTGATGATGCTGGACGGCAGTGCCTTCGCACTGAACCTGGAAAAGGCTTTCGAGAGCCGCCTGGGGTGTGTCGAATCGGTGAGCGAGCGCTTCTCCTTTCCGCTGCGGGCGCGCCATGCGGAATCCTACTACGGCCCCGGCGCGGTACTGATTGGCGACGCCGCCCACAATATCCACCCCCTGGCCGGGCAGGGGGCCAACCTGGGGTTGCAGGACGTGCGCGCGCTCAGTGAGGAGATAGGTCGCGCCCTGAACCGCGGCCTGGAGCCCGCGGACCCCTCGGCGCTGTCCCGCTACCAGCGCCGCCGCCGCGGCGACAATGCCGCCACCCTCAAGGCCATGAGTACCTTCAAATCCCTGTTTGGCGCCGGCGACCTGCACTGGCGCTGGCTGCGCAACACCGGCCTGAGTGTGGTGGATGCGAGTCCGCTGCTGAAAAAGCGCATTATTCTCCGCGCCATGGCGGTGTAGGATTTCTCGGGACTCGGGACTCGGGACTCGGGACTCGGGACTCGGGACTCGGGACTTGGGACTCGGGACTCGGGACCGCGGAGTTCCAGCTCCGCAAGCGGGTCGCAGGCCCGCCATAGCTTCGCCCCACTGTTGATACAGGCCCACTCTTGAATCATTGGATCGACATCAGCGAATTCCCCCTGGACAGAGACCTCACCGAACTGGCGCAATTTACCCGGCGCTACCACCTTCCCTTGCGCATTGCCGAAGAGGGAAGCCGCCAGGTGGTCTCCACCCCCGATCCGCAGCTGGCGGAAATGCTGCGCCCGCTGCTGGAGCGGTGGCGCGCCGGGGAAATCAATCTCGCGGATATCCGCGTGGAGCCGGTGGAGGCTGCCGGGGAAGGGGAAACGGAGGAAGCGGCCTCCGCCGTATTCCTGCCGAGCTGGCCCTGGCGGCGTACGCCCCTCAGCCTGATCCTGATCGCGCTGTGTTTTATCGGCTGGTTTCTGCTGCGGGAAGGTCTGGCGGGGGGATTGGTCATTGACCCGGAGCGAATCGGAAGTTCCGGCCTGTCCACCCTGGCGCGGCACTGGGCCGAAGGAGATTACTGGAGGCTGTGGACGCCGGCGATGGTGCATTTCTCGCTGCCCCACGCGCTGTTCAACGCCCTGGGCGTCTGGATTCTGGGACGGCCGCTGGAGGCGCGCGCCGGCACCCTTCCCTTTGCAATACTGGTTTTTGTCTCCGCCCCGGTGGCCAATCTGATTCAGTACTACTGGTCTCCACAAATTCTTTTCGGCGGCATGTCCGGCGTGGTTTACGCGCTGGTGGGCAGCGTATTCGTACTGCAGCGCTGGCAGCCGGGTTGGCGGGATGTGCCCCCCGGTATCGTGGGGCTGGCGGTGGCCTGGTTGCTGTTGTGCGCCAGCGGGCTGGTGGAGTATGTTATCGGCGTCGGCATCGCCAATGCCGCGCACCTGGGGGGATTTTTCTGCGGCTTGCTGTTGGCGTTCTGTTACTGCCTCGCCGGTGGCGCGCAGAATTTTGCCAAATAAAATCGGGGAACCTGTTTGAAGTTTGCAAAAGCCCGGTCCCGGAAAGTCTCGAGCATGAATCCAGACAGGCTCTAACGATTTATGATTCTACTGACCGCCTACGTTCTGATTGCGCTGGGTTTCTCCTTTCTCTGTTCGATCGCCGAATCGGTGATCCTCAGTGTCTCCACGCCTTACGTCAGCCTGCTGGAGCGGGAGGGCCACAGGGCGGGTAGGGTGCTGCGCGAACTCAAGGAGAACATCAACTCACCGCTGGCGGCGATTCTCACGCTCAACACCGTGGCGCATACCGTCGGCGCCGCCGGTGCGGGCGCCCAGGCGGCGGCGGTTTTCGGCAGCCAGTTTCTGGGCCTGGCCTCCGCGATCCTCACCCTGTTGATCCTGATTTTCTCGGAAATCATTCCCAAGACCCTGGGCGCCTTTTACTGGCGCCAGCTGGCGCCGGTGACCGGCTATGTATTGCGGCTTCTGGTATGGGTGCTGTACCCGTTCGTGAAGCTGTCCGAGTGGCTGACCCGGGGCCTTTCCCACGGGCCCACCCTCACTGGTTTCAGCCGCGCGGAGTTTGCGGTGATGGCGGAGTTGGGCGAGGCGGAAGGACAACTGGAGCGGCGCGAATCGAATATCCTGCACAACCTGTTCTTCACCCTGCGCGACCACTCCGTGCGCGAGGTGATGACACCGCGCACCGTGGTGTTCTCCCTGTCCCAGGACGCGACTGTGGAAGAGTCCTATGAAGAGGTGGAAAAAAGCCGTTTTTCGCGCATCCCGGTATACGAGCGCCAGGACCCGGACTGTGTGGTGGGTTTCGTGCTCAAGCAGGACCTGCTGCTGGCCTACGCCCGCGGCAACCAGGCGGAAAAACTGGCGGAATACCGGCGGGATATGTTGATGCTGCCGGAGACCGCAAACATCTACCATGCTTTCCAGAAAATGCTCGCGCGGCGGGTGCAGATCAGCGCGGTGGTGGACGAGTACGGTGGCCTGGAGGGGCTGGTGACCCTGGAAGACCTGCTGGAAACCCTGCTGGGGGAGGAGATCGTCGACGAGGCGGATAAGACCCCGGACCGTCAGGAAGTCGCCAAGCGACTGTGGCGCTGGCGGTCGAAAAGATACGGATTAAAGGTGGATGAAGAGGTGCAGGAGGCGCAGGAGGGACGGGAGACCGAAAGCGATACCGTTGACCGGCCGGACAGCGACAAGTGATGAAACCCCGCTCCACCGCTGCGGTCTATCAATTCGGGTATTCGTTATTTTAATGTAGGATTTTTTTCGTGCGAACCGGGCTTTTATTTCTTGTTCTCCTGCTGTGCAATGCGGTACAGGCGGAGACGGGCCCGGTTGAAACCCAAAAGGTTGGAAGTGCCGCCAGCTTCCTGCAGACCGACGGCGATGGTCTGAGCTTCCCTCCCGCTGATGAAGACGGCGATGGAGATTTTCAACTCGCTCCCGCAACTGCGGGGGACCCGTTCGGCCGTCTTCGGACTCCCGGTCTTTGCAGTCAGACTCCTTTTCAGATAGCCCGCAGCGGCAACTCCATACGAGCCCCTCCTTCCGCATAACCCGATATCCAGAGAACCCATGGGCCCGCGCCGGTTATTAAAACGTTTCATGACGGATTAATAACTCTACTTTCCCGCGTGGCCCGATCCCGATTTTTCCTGTCGGCGCGGCGTCGCCGCGCCGGAGAATGCGAGTTATTGCCATGAAAGAGCTGAATTTTTTGCAATTGCAGGACCTGGATAAGCTGGTGTTTCCGGAAGAGTTCAACGAGCTGTCCCTGGATTCCCCCGCACTCAGTTTCGTCTCCGATTTCAAAGACCACCACCCGTCGCTGCTGACTCCATCGGTGGCGGCCATCGATGCGCTCGAGGTGATGCGCGCGGGACATCTGAATGCGGTGCTGGTGATCGATAGCGGAGGCCGGTTTACCGGTCTGTTGACCGCGGAGGATATCTCCTACCAGCGCGTGATGCAGTGCGTAGCCGCCGGACTCAAACGCCAGGAGCTGATCGTGGGCGACCTGATGCGCCCGCGCAACCAGCTGAAAATGCTCAGCTATCAGCAGGTGGAGAAAAGCAGTATCCGCGAGGTGTTGCAGGCCATGCGCCGGCACGGACAGAGGGACTGCCTGGTAGTTGACGTCGGCTTGCACCATGTGCGCGGACTGATCAGTGCCGCCGAAGTGGGGCAGCGGTTGCACGCGGAGATCAGTATCGATGAGGCGCCCACCGTTGCCGGCATCCTGCGAGAGCTGGCGCCGGTGCACTGACGAGGCGCTGTAGGAGCGGGCCATGCCCGCGATCGAACTCTCGGTTGGCAGCAAGTCCGATCGCGGCCATGGGCCGCTCCTACATGATGGGGTGAGAACACACCCGTCAGCGCGCCGGATCGATAGTTTCCCCCAGGGAATTGTTGACCCGGAACCAGCCGGTAACGCTGTAGCGGGGCCGGTGCACCGTCAGCACTTCGTGGGGGAACTCCTCGCTGAGGAAGATCGCCATTTGCCCGAAGCGCGGCGCCACCCTGATAAGGGGCTCTTCCCCCGAGCCTTCCGGTGGGTAGATCACCAACTCGCCACCGTCCTGCGGCTGCCAGTTGGGAGTCAGGTAGAGCACGGTGCTGACCACGCGGTTGGTGCCGTTTTTGAAGGCGTCCAGGTGCTTTTTGTAGTAGGCGCCGCGATCGTAGTGGGCGTAGTGGCACTCGTAGTCGAACAGCCCCAGGAACAGCCTCCGGTTTAGCCCCAGGCGCAGGGCCTCCGCCCAGTCCAGGTAGGCGGAGACCGCCGGGTTGGACTTGTCCAGCCAGAAGATTTCGTCGGTGCGCACAAAGCGGTTGAGCTGGAGGTCCTCGTGGCGGCCGATACCGGCGCGCCTGAAACGCTCGCGGTCGATGGATTTGAAGTGACGCAACAGCGCGCCCAACAGTGCCGGTGGCAGCGGCGCGGGCAGGACGATATAGCCGTGCTCGCGCAGTGCGGCGGCGATTGGGTCCAGGGAGTCGCCGCCGCCGGGACCGAACTCGCGGGCCTCGGCGGCGGAAGGGGCTGGGTTCAACAGGGTACTCCGGGGAGGGCGCTGGGGAAGTCCTTATACACCCGGAATGGGGCTGCGCAAAGAAGAATTCACGCCCCGGCAGCAGGCCCCCTGGTTCTTAAGCTTAGTGCCATTCAGACCAGGTCCCATCCGCTCAGCAGCACGGCGATGCTCACCAGCCCCACCAGCAGGTTCATCGGAATGCCCACCCGCAGGTAGTCGCTGAAGCGGTAGCCACCCGGGCCGTAGACCATCAGGTTGGTCTGGTAGCCCAGCGGGGTGGCGAAACTGGCGGAGGCGGCCATCATCACCGCGAACATGAAGGGTTCGGGATTCAGGCCGGCGTTGCCGGTGATCTGCAGCACGATGGGCACCATGATAATTGCCGCGGCGTTGTTGGTGACCATCTCGGTGAGCAGGGAAACGCACAGGTAGACCACCACCAGCATCAGCCAGGGGCGGCCGCCGGAGAGGCTGATAGCGCCCTCCGCCAGCACAGCGGCCACCCCGGTCTTCTGCAGGGCGACGCCGAGTGCAAAGGAGGCGGCGATGGTGAGAATCACCGTGAGGTCCAGGCTCTTTTGCGCCTGGTTCACCGAGCAGCAGCCACTGGCGAGCATGGCGCCGGCACCCAGCAGGGCGGCGTTGAGCATACTGGTGAGACCGCTGGCGGCGGCCAGCACGATGGCGATCATGATGCCCCAGGCGATATAGCCTTTCTCGTGGCGCGGGGACTCCTCCTCCAGTTCGTTGACCAGCAGGAAGTCGCGGTTGAAGCGCTGGCGGCTGACGAATGCCGGGCGCGTCTCCAGCAGCAGGGTGTCTCCGCCCTGCAGCCTGATACTGGAAAGATTGCCGGCCACCCGTTCGCCGTTGCGCGCCACCGCCAGCACCACGGCGCCGTAGCGGCTGCGGAACTGGGCGTCGCGGATGCTGCTGCCGATGGCGTCGCAGCGGGGGGAGACCACCACTTCCACCAGTCTCCGCTCGCCGCGCTCGGTGGCCAGGGTCTCGCCGGCATCCTCCTCCGAGGGCACTATGCCGCGCATGCGCAGGAGGTCGGAAATGGCCTGGGTATCCCCGGCGAATACCAGCCGGTCGCCACCGCGCAACACCTCCTCCGATCGCACCGGGGTGATCGCGTTGCCGTTGCGCTCTATCTCCGCCAGGTAGACGCGCCGCAGTCCGCGCAGGCCGGCCTCCTCCACCGTCTGCCCCACCAGTGGGCCGCCGCGGGCGACCGCTACTTCCAGGGTGAACTCGCGCAGGTTGCCAAACGGTTTCTTTTCGCGGCGGTCCGGCAGCCAGCGGGGAAAGAACAGCAGCATGAACAGGGTACCGGCGAGGGCGGCGGGCAGCCCCACGGCGGCGATGGAGAACAGGGAAAAACTCTCGCGTCCGGTGAGCGCCTGGTATTGTCCGTTGACCACCAGGTTGGTACTGCTGCCGATCAGGGTGAGGGTGCCGCCGAGAATCGCGGCGTAGCTGAGCGGAATCATCAGCTTGGACGGCGCTATATCGATGCGCTTGGCCCAGGCGTTGATCGCGGGAATCATGGTGGCCACCACCGGAGTGTTGTTCAGGTAGCCGGACAGCGCCACCACCGGAGTGAACACCCGCAACATGGCCGCGCGCACCGAGCCGGGCCGGCCCAGCAGGTGTTTGACCAGCAGGTCGATACCTCCGGAGGCGTGGATGCCGGCGGCCACCACGAACATGGCGGCGACTGTGATCAGGCCGCTGTTGCTGAAGCCGGACAGTGCCTCCTCGGCGGTGAGCACGCCGCTGGCGCTGAGCAGAGTCAGCGCCGCCATCATCACCAGGTGCGGCTGCAGCCGGGTAAGGATTAACGTTGCCAGGGAAGCGAATACCAGCGCCAGGGAAAACCAGCCAGCCCAATCCATAGTCAGTACGTGTCCGGGGAGTGTCGGCTAAAACTACCGTATAGGCGTTATCGCCAAAAGTTATTTTTTGGCATATTTATATAGCTTTCTGTCGATTCCACCTGTGTCTGGAATCTTTGTCGGCGGATGCTGGGGGGCACAGGTCTAAATCCCGCCGCCTGCCAGGCTTGCAGGATATCGCCATCTGGTCACACCACACTAGATTCTCGGCTATCGAATTTAGTGTGAACAGGCCCTAGAATACGCGTCTTTCATTCGCACTGGATTTGAGAAAAAAGATGGGAAACAGAACGCCTTTGTATGACACACATGTCGCCATGGGCGGCAAGATGGTGGATTTTGGCGGGTGGGACATGCCGCTGCACTACGGCTCGCAGCTGGATGAACACAACCGGGTGCGCGGCGACGCGGGCATGTTCGACGTCTCCCATATGACCGTGGTGGATATCGACGGCGACGGCGCCCGCGACTACCTGCGCCACCTGCTGGCCAACGACGTGGCCAGGCTGGACGGCAACCCGGGCAAGGCCCTCTACACCGGTATGCTCAACGAGCGCGGCGGGGTGATTGACGATCTGATCGTCTACCTGAAGGAATCCGGTTACCGCCTGGTGGTCAATTGCGCGACCCGCGAAAAGGACCTGGCCTGGATGAACCGCCACGCGGAATCCTTCGACGTGACCCTGAGCGAGCGCCCCGAACTCGCCATGGTGGCAATCCAGGGCCCCGAGGCGCTCGACAAAGCCAAGGAGGCGCTGGGCATCGAATGGATCGCAGCCATCGACGATCTGGAGATCTTCCAGAGTGTGGCTCGTGGCGACTGGTTTGTGGCGCGCACCGGTTACACCGGCGAGGACGGCCTGGAGATCATGCTGCCCGGAGAGGATGCCCCGGGTTTCTGGCGAGCGCTGGCGGACGCCGGTGTGGCTCCCTGCGGCCTCGGGGCGCGGGACACCCTGCGCCTGGAGGCGGGCATGAATCTCTACGGCCACGAGATGGACGAGGACACCTCGCCGCTGGTCGCCGGCATGGCCTGGACCATCGCCTGGCTGCCGGAAGAGCGCGACTTTATCGGCCGCGCACCGCTGGAGAAGGAAAAAGCCGAGGGCGTAAAGGAAAAGCTGGTGGGGCTGGTGCTGAAAGAGCGCGGCGTGCTGCGCGCTGGCCAGCCAGTGGTGGTGGACGGCGACGGTGGCCGCGGTATCATCACCAGCGGCACCTTCTCCCCCACCCTGGGCCACTCCATCGCGCTGGCGCGGGTGCCGGTAACCGTAGGCGAAACCGCTGAGGTGGAAATCCGCAACAAACGGGTACCGGTAAAGGTGGTAAAACCCTGTTTTGTGCGCAACGGAAAATCCGTAATTTGATAATTAGAGGGATCACAGCATGAGCGAAATTCGCAGTGAACTGAAATATCTGTCCAGCCACGAGTGGGCGCGGTTGGAGGAGGACGGCACGGTGACCATTGGTGTCAGCGACCACGCCCAGGATGCGCTGGGGGATGTGGTCTATGTGGAGACCCCGGAAGTGGGCACCAACCTGGCCGCCGGCGACGAGGCGGGTGTGGTGGAGTCGGTAAAGGCCGCCAGCGATATCTATGCACCGGTTTCCGGCGAGGTGGTCGCGGTTAACGAGGCGCTGGAAGACGCCCCGGAAACCGTCAACGCCTCTCCCTACGACGACGGTTGGTTCTTCCGCGTCAAGCCCAGCGACCCGAGTGAACTGGACAAGCTGCTGGATGCGGAGGCCTACCGGGCCGAGTCCGAGGAGTAGAGCGGTGGTGATGGTCGGTAGTCGACTCCCAATGTAGAAGCGGCCGCTGGCCGCGATCGCACCCCATAAAACAAAAAACTGACTCCCCCCTGTAGGAGCGGCGGGGCGGCCATCCGCCATGCCCGCGAACAGAGGCCGATCGCGGGCATGGCCCGCTCCTACAGAAGAGTTTCTGCTAACCCCTGGCCACTTCGTTATCCCCCGCCGGCTGGAGCAGCGCTTTCAGTCCCAGTCCTTTCAGGTATTCCTCCACCGTCTCCTCTATATCCTCCGCATTGTCCATGGCCAGCACCTGCTGCAGCAACTGGTCCGCATCCGCTTTGCGTACCCCGCGCAGCGCGGCCTTGACCCTGGGGAGGTTGGTGGCGTTCATGGACAGCACGTCGTAACCCATGGCCATCAGCAGCAGGGCGCCGCCGGGGTCGCCGGCCAGCTCGCCGCAGATCCCCACCTTGGTGTTCGCCTCGCGCCCGGCGGTGACCACGTCCTGCAGCGCGCGCAGCACCGCCGGGTGCAGGGAGCGGTAGATATTGGCCACCCGGCTGTTGTTGCGGTCCACTGCCAGCAGGTACTGGGTGAGGTCGTTGCTGCCCACGGAGATGAAGTCCACCCGTTCGGCCAGTTCGCGCGCCTGGTAAACCGCCGAGGGCACCTCGATCATAATGCCCAGCGGCGGCAGCGCGACTTCATAGCCCTCGTCCAGGAGTTCCTGGTGCGCGCGCTCCACCAGTACCCGTGCCGCGTCCACTTCTCCCACGCCGCTGATCATCGGCAGCATGATGCGCAGGTTGTCCAGCCCAAGGCTGGCTTTCATCATCGCGCGCACCTGGCCGAGGAAGATTTCCGGGTGGTCCAGGGTGACGCGAATGCCGCGCCAGCCGAGGAAGGGGTTGGTCTCCTCGATGGGAAAGTAGGCCAGAGCCTTGTCGCCGCCGATGTCCAGGGTGCGCATGGTCACCGGCCGCGGAGCGAAGGCCTGCAGCTGTTCGCGGTAGATCTCCCGCTGCTCCTCCTCCGAGGGGAAGCGGTCGCGGAGAAGGAAGGGCACCTCGGTGCGGTAGAGCCCCACGCCCTCGGCGCCGCGCTCCAGGGAACGCACCACGTCCGCCATCAGCCCGGTGTTGACCCACAGGCGCACCCGATGGCCGTCGGAGGTCTCGGCGGGCAGGCCCGCCAGGTGGTCGAGGTTGCGCGCCAACTCGCGCTCTTCCTCCACGATGCTGTCATAGCGGCGCCGGAGTTCCCGGCCCGGGTGCACATGCAGTTCGCCGCGGTAACCGTCCACCACCAGTTCGGCGCCGTCTATCTGTTCGTAGGGCAGGTCCTGTACCCCCATCACCGCCGGCAGGCCCATGGCGCGGGCGATAATCGCCACATGGCTGTTGGCGGAACCCTTTACCGACACCAGGCCGATAAGCTTTTCCCGCGGCACCTCCGCGAGCACCGCGGCGGTCAATTCCTCGCCGACAAGGATGGTGTTTTCCGAGTATTCCCGCTGGCTCTGCTGCTGCTGGCGCAGGTGCATCAGCACCCGCGCACCCAGGTCGCGCACGTCGGCGGCGCGGTCGCGGAAATAGGAGTCGGACATGGCCTCGAAGCGGCGCACGTGTTCCAGCATCACCTCGGCCCAGGCGCGGGGGGCGCTGAGCTGCTGCTGGATGCGGTCGCACACTTCCACCGCCAGGGAGTTGTCGTCGAGCATGCTGATATAGGCGTCGAACAGCGCGCGCTCCTCCCGGTTCAGCTCATCTTTGAGACGCTCGCCTACCTCCCGGATCTCTTTGCGGGCGTTGGTCAGGGCCTGGTGGAACAGTTCCAGTTCGGCTTCCACATCCCCGCAGGAGGAGTAGGGTACTGTGGCCAGGTTGGCCGGCGGGGCGACGATATGTGCGTGGCCGATGGCCACCCCGGGAGAGGCGGCAAGCCCGCTGAACTTGGCTTCGTGTCGCTGTTTGCCGATGGTTGCCAGCGCCCCGGTGGCCTCGGCGTGGGCGATGACCCCGGCCAGCTGTGCGGACAGTGTGACCAGGAAGGCCTCCTCGCCTTCGTCGAAGCGGCGCTTCTCCGCCTGCTGTACCACCAATACGCCGAGGACGCTGCGGTGGTGGATAATGGGGGTGCCTAGAAAGGCGAAAAAGCGCTCCTCACCAGTGGCGGGGAAGTATTGATAGGCGGGGTGGGCTTCCGCCTGCTCCAGGTTGAGGGGTTCCTCGCGGGTGACCACATTGCCCACCAGGCCCTCGCCGGGGGCCAGACGCACCTTGCCCACCGCATCCGGGTTGAGGCCCTGGGTGGCCATCAGCACGTAGTTGCCGGACTTTTTGTCCCGCAGGTAGACTGAGCAGACACGGGTGTGCATCACTTCGCGCACGCGGCGTACGATGATATCCAATACCGCGTGCAGGTCCCGGGCCGCGTTGACTTCCTGGACGATACTGCGCAGGGATCCGAGCAAAGGCCTGTCCTCCTTCCAGATGGCAGAGGCAGAAGCCAGGAGTCAGAGGTCAGTCCTCTGCCTTCCGTCCTCTCTCCTCTGTAAAGCGCTTCTCCAATTGTATTTGCTGCGGAACCAGTTCGGTCAACGCGCGTCGATATACTTCGCGCTTGAAGGTCACAACCTTGCTCAGCGGGTGCCAGTAATTCACCCAGCGCCAGTGGTCGAATTCCGGTTTGTAGCCGTTGTCGAAGCTGATAGCGCTGTCGGGAGCCTCAAGGCGCAACAGGTACCACTTCTGCTTCTGGCCGATACACAGGGGTTCCGCCCGCCGCCGGATCAGCCGGTGCGGCAGCCGGTAGCGCAACCAGCCGCGGGTGCAGGCGATGAGGCTGACCTGGTCCCGGGTCAGCCCCACCTCTTCATAAAGCTCCCGGTAGAGGGCCTGTTCCGGGCTCTCCCCAGGATTGATACCTCCCTGGGGGAACTGCCAGGCGTCCTTGCCGCCCACCCGTCGCGCCCACAGCACTTGGCCGCGGGCGTTCAGCACGATAATTCCGACATTGGGGCGAAACCCCTCGGTGTCGATATTGTTGCTGTTGCCGCCTCCGCGCCCCCGGCTCTTCCCGCTGTCGCCGGAGTTGGGCTGCCCGATGGATCTGCGGCGGCTTTTTCGCCCGGCTTGCACTACCTTGCCGTCGCTCAAAATACCGTCCTCGAATCTGTTTCGCGCGGTCTGTCGCCGCGCAGTGTTGCCCAGCATTGTTCCACAGCGGGGTGGTTACGGCAATTAGGCGCGGAAGACGGTGTGCGCAACGCGATGGCGGGGTAAAATTGCCCGCCGCGCCTATAGTTATGGGGAGAAACCGGTGCAGTTGGCAATCTTTGACCTGGACAATACCCTTATCGGTGGCGACAGCGACCACGCCTGGGGGGAATTTCTGGTGGAGCGCGAGCATGTCGACGGCGAGCGCTACCGCTCCGCCAATGATCGCTTCTACCGCGACTACCAGCGGGGCGAACTGGATATCTTCGCCTACCTGGAGTTTGCCCTGGAGCCGCTGGCCCAGCTCTCCCGGGGGCAGCTCAACAATCTGCATCGGGAGTTCATGCAGGAGGTGATCAGCGAAATCTGGCTGCCGAAGGCAGAAGCGTTAATCGGTCGGCATCGCCGCGACGGTCACCATATTATGATCATCACCGCCACCAACCGTTTCGTGGTGGAGCCTATTGTCGAACTCCTGGGGGTGGACACCCTGCTGGCCACCGAGCCGGAGGAGGTGGAGGGCAGCTTTACCGGCCGCGTGGTGGGCGAGCCCTGTTACCAGGGTGGCAAGGTTGTGCGCCTGCAGCAGTGGCTGGCACACAATCCGGAGTACCGCGACGGCGAGAAGTGGTTCTACAGCGATTCCATCAACGATCTGCCGCTGCTGCAGCAGGTGCAGCACCCGGTTGCAGTGGATCCCGACGCGCGTTTGCGCGCGGAGGCCGAGGCGCGCGGCTGGCCGGTTGTCAGCCTGCGCGACTGACGGGTTTCCGGGGTGGTTTTAGTCTTATTTTGCTTGTGGGGAAGAATTGTGATCGAAGAGTTGGTTCGGCGACTGCGCCCGGCGCTGTTGCTGGTCGCCCTGTCGGCGCTGCCGGCCTGTGAACCCAAACGCACAGAGCAGCCGGCGCCGGAGCGGCCGGCAGTGGAAGTCGTGGACCCGGCGGCGGCAGAAGAGCTGTCCCGCAGTGTGTGGCAGGCGGGACAGGTCCAGTTGACCGGTGCCCGGGCGGCGGTCGAGGCGCTCAACCGCGCTGTCACCACGTTGCTGGACAAGCCCAGCGAGGACCACCTGGAGGCGGCCAAACTCGCCTGGCTCGACGCCCACAGGGAGTTCACCGCCGCGCTGCCCTATATCCAAGTGGCTTTTGCTCCTGCGGAGCTGCGCAAACAGGGGCAGGCGTTGCTGCTGGCTTTGGACAGCTGGCCGGCGCAGCCCGGCTACCTGGACACAGTGCCCGGCTACTCGGATAGTGGCATCGTCAACGACACCGCCATCGAGCTGACCCTGTCCAACCTGCGCAAGCAGCACCGGCTCACCGCGCACGAGGAGGCCAGCACCGGTTTTCACGCCATCGAGATCATGCTCTGGGGGCCCACCAGCGAGCGCACTGCGGAGCAGTTTGTCGCAGTCGGCGCCGGCGAAAAACCGGAGGCCCAGGCTACCAACCGGCGCCGTGAACTCACCCGTCTGATCGGCGTGGGCATGGGGGAGGACATCGACGGCCTGGTGGACCGCTGGCCCTTTGCCGCCAACGACCTGTCCCGCCATTTCCTGGCCCTGGCCCCCGTGGAGCGACTTCAGCAGATACGTGCGGCGCACACACGGCTGGTGGACGAGGAACTGCTGCGCCGTTTGCCGGAGAGCTCCGAGAGCGATGTGGAGAGCGGCCGCGCGGCGGATTCCAAGCAGGCCTTGCTGGCCCTGCTGCGCGAGTTGCAGGCGAACTGGCTGCCGGCCCAGGGTGCCGGGCTGGCCGAACTGCTGCTGGACCGGCACCAGGTCGCGGCCCTGGCGCAGACATTCGCCGCGCTGGAGGAACTGCTGCTGAAGATGGAGGATCCCATAGAGCTGGCGGAACTCGGGCAACTGGCCCGGGCGCGGGACCTGCTGGAGGGGCTGGCGGGGCTGATGTCCGGAGCTACCCAGGTACCGGCGTCCGAGGAGGAGATGACCCCGGTGAAGCTGGGTCCCGCAGGCTAGTGTGGTGAAAGGTACTAATTGTATATATCAGCGGGCCGCTAAGCGGCCAGATGCAAGGCGCATTTGCGCTGGCGTAGTTGTTCTACGTCAAGCAAATGCAACGCCGCAGATGGCTGCTTAGCGGCCCGCCCGAAGGGAGCCCCCCCTCTTCACCTGGTAGAGAGGGTCCACAGCTGCGTTGCAGCTCTTGAAAATGGAATGACCATTCCCTGCGAGCTGCGCCTAACTGTGAACAATTTGGGGGGCTCTGATATACACAATTAGTACCTTACACCACACTAGGGTATTTTCGGACAGACACCAGAAAGGCCGCCGGATTGCTCCGGCGGCCTTTCTGTCTTCTGTCCTCTGGATTACCAGCGGCGGACCGGTCCGGTATCCACGTGCACGAAGCCGCTCTTCGGGTAGTAGCCGACACCGCCCATCTTCAGGTTGATGGCCGCCTGGCGCAGCCTGGACATGCTGACGCCGGGCATGCGGATGTCCAGGGCCATGCCGCGGGTGTGGTAGCTTCGGCGCGCCACGCCGCGGCCCGCTGCGCGCAGCTTGGCGTTGGTCTTGGCCGAACGGTAGCCGGAGATGATCTCGACTTCGCCGTTGAAGTTCAGCTTCTGCTTCAGCTTGTACACGATGTCGAACAGCTTCGGGTCCATGCGCGTCACCTCGTTGGCGCGGTGGTCGCGCAGCAGGCGGTTGAACCGCTTCAAACCGCTGCTGTTGTAGCTGCCGCCGGCCCAATAGGCGGTGCTCAGCCTTTCCCCGGTATGCAGGTTGCGCATTTTCAGGGTGCGGGAGCCGCCCGCTCTTGCGAGTGTCGGTCCAGCGCTGACCGCCGCCGCTGTTGCGCAGGTTACGGCCAGGAACCGGCGTCTGGAGGGATTGTTCATATCCTGTTTCCGCCTCGTTATCTCTGTGTCAATTTGCCTGGGTGTTGCTTTTGATGCCAAAGGGCACGGGAAGGAATGTACAAAAAATAACCTGTGGTTACAAACCGTACACTGCTAATGAAGAAATAATCGAAGGGGGCCCCTGGTATTTTTTTCTCCACACCCTATGCAGAGAGGCCCGAAAGTGGGTAAAAGCAGGGGAAACAGGAAGGGGAAATAGGAGATAGCGTTGTCGCCTCAAGGACTTCCGTAAAACATTATTTTTTTATGACTATTCAGTGTTGGTCACAGGAAATCACTGGTCGTTGTCTTTGCGGTAGATGTCGCGGCGAAACTGGGGGCGGCCTCCGGGGTCGACCCACGCGGTCATATAGGTAATGAACAGCCGCGGCGGCTGGCTCACTTTGACTCTCACTGTCTCGTCCCCACTGGTGGCCTGGGCGATACGGACTCTGTCCCATCCCTGCCCGTCGAGCAGGGCGTAGGCGAGTTCCTGGGGCCGCTCAAGGCGTATACAACCGTGGCTGAAGGCGCGTTCACGGTGGTCGAACAGGCTGTGGGCCAGGGTGTCGTGCAGGAAGATCGACTTGCGGTTGGGCAGTATGAATTTCACCCGCCCGAGCGTGTTGCCGGCGCCACTTACCTGGCGCAGGGTGGCGTTGCCGCTCGCGGCGCGGGCCAGGCTGTCCTCTGAGATAGGGGAGGTGTCGCCGCTGCGGTAGCTGACCACCCGGTAGCCCCGCTCGTGCATGGCCCGCGGGTTGTTGCGGGCCTTGGGCAGCAACTCGGTGAGCAGGATGCTGCGCGGTACTGTCCAGGTGGGGTTGAACACTATCCCGGTGATCCGGCTGCTGAGTGTGGGGGTGCGGCTGCTGGTTTTACCCACCACTGTCTTCATGGACAGGGTGACCGAGCCGTTCTGCACCAGTTGCAGGCGGTAATCGGGCACATTGATCAGCACATAGCGCCCCTTCCCGGGGATACGCAGCTGGTCCCCCCGCTCGGCATTCAACTCCAACTGGCGCGCGCGCTGGCCCGGGGGGACCGCCAGTTCGGCCAGGGTTTCCGCCCCGGCGACACCGCTGGCCTCCAGGCCGTGGCGGCGTTGGTAGCTTTCCAGTGCCCGCTGCAAGCTGCTGTCGAAGCGCGCACTGTCACGGCTGGCGGTGCGGACCGGTCCCGGCGGGCCCTGGTAGTCGCCGTAGAGCTGCAGCAGCCGGCGCAACTGGGCCACGCGCGCTCCCCGGTCGCCGGGGCGGAGAGGGCCGCCGGGGGCGATGGGTTCCCAGCGCCCGGCGAGCAGCCGGTAGTGGGCGGCCTGCGCACGTAGTTGCTCGCTGGCGTGCGCGGGATGGATCTGCGGCCGCTCGCCGGCTGCGGGCACTGCCGCCGCCGCGCTCAGGCAGGCGACGGCCGCCAGCAGCCGCCAGCGTTTCCTGACAAGTGCCATGTTTCACCCCGGTCAGTCGTTATCGGTTTCTTTTCCGCTGGTGTCCCCTGGGTTGTCGCGGTTGTAGATGTCCGGTCTGAACTGCAGTAACCCCTCCTCGTCCACCCAGGCGCTCCAGTAGGCGATGTATACCGGTATCGGCTGCTCCAGCTCCACGGCGCGGGTGCGCCCGCTGTGGACCATGCGGTCGATACGCTCCTCTCCCCAGCCGTTCTGTTCGGCCAGCATCCGACGGGCGAATTCGATGGGCTTTTCCAGGCGTATGCAGCCGTGGCTGAAGGCGCGCTGTCCGCGCTTGAACAGGTGCTTGCTTTGGGTGTCGTGCAGGAAGATGGCGTGGCGGTTGGGGATCACGAACTTGACCCGCCCCAGGGCATTTTTGGGGCCGCCCTTCTGCTGCAGGCTGACGGTGCCGCGGCGGGTGGCGGCGATGTTGCGCGCGCTGAAGGGCACCGCGCGCCCGCGGTGGTTGACCAGCCGGAAGCCGCGGGCGGAGAGGGCGCCGCCGCCCTTGGGCAGTAGTTCGTGCACGGCGATGCTGGGTGGTACCCGCCACACCGGATTGAACACCAGCCGGGTCATGCGCGTGGCCAGTTGCGGTGTCTGGTGCTTGGTGCGGGTCTTGCCCACCACCACGCGCATGCGGAACTGCTCGCGTCCGCGGTCCATCAGGCGCAGGCTGAAATCGGGGATGTTCACCAGGATATAGCGGGGGCCCAGGTCTTTGGGCATCTCCTCCCACCGCTTCAGGTTGGCGGCCAGGGTCCGGGCGTGCCGGGCCGGGTCGACGTTCAGGCGCTCGCGGGTGCGCTGATCCACCAGGCCGTCCTCTTTCAGGCCGTGGCGCCGCTGGAAGCGCTTTACCGCCGCCTGCAGCCGGGCGTCGTATTCATCCGCGGGCGCAGCGGTGTCCGTGTGGTCGTCTAGAGGGTAGTCACCGTACTGCATCAGCAGGCCGCGCAGTTGGGCGACCCGTGGATCGCGCATCCCCGGTGACAGGGTTTGTCCCTCTGGAAGAGGTCGCCACTGGTCTCCCTCGGCGAGGGCGCGATAGCGCGCCAGTTCCTCGCGCATCAGCGCGTACTGGCGACCGTAGGGGACGAAGCTGTCCAGCGCCTCCAGGTATGGCTCCACCGCTGGTGCCCGGGCGATGGCGGGCGGGGCGGCACCCACGGCGAGTGCCAGAGCGAGCGCCAGGGCGCTGCAGCTGAGAGGGTTGCGAACGTACTGGCTGGTGTGGAGACCCATGGTCTACTCCCTGCAAGCCGGAGTGAGTCGGCGGACGAATCGCCGTGTTCACATTGGTAACTTGCAGGGAGGGGTGCCCCAATACCTTTGGGGAATGCGCCGGGAGGCCCAAGGGTGGAATTGGAATATACGAGACTGGCCGGCGGCGGGAGTGCTAACTGATTGGCTAGAATTGATTGGCCGCCAGGCCGTCCTTGTCGTAGATATCCGGGCGAAAGTTCAGGCGCCCCCCGCCGTCCACCCAGGCGGTCCAGTAGGTGATATACACCGGCACCCGCTGCTTCAGTTTCACCTCGGTGGTCTCGTCGCCGACGGTAAGGTCATTGATACGCCACTGGTCCCAGTCGCCCTGGCTCTTCAACAGGGCCTGGGCCAGATGGCGGGGTTTTGCCAGGCGCACGCAGCCGTGACTGTGGCCGCGGTCTGTGAGAGTGAACAGGCTCCTGGCGCGGGTGTCATGCAGGTACACATCGTGCTTGTTGGGGATCTCGAACTTGATACGCCCGAGGACATTGTCCTCGCCGCCCAATTGGCGCATCAGGTAGGAGCCCCGGCCGGCGGCGGAGAGGTTTTTCGGGGTCAGCGGCAGGTGTTCTCCGCTGCCGCTCACCACCCGGTAGCCCATGTTCTCCATACCGCTGGGGTTGGCGCGGGCCTTGGGCAGTATTTCATTCACCAGGATGCTGCGCGGCACCGTCCAGGTGGGGTTGAATATCACCTTGCTCACCCGGGTACTGATCTCCGGCGTGGCGTGTTTCTTTTTGCCAACCACCACGTTCATCGACAGTCTGACCCGGTCGTTCTCCACATAGTGCAACTTGTACTCGGGAATATTGACCTGAATGAAGCGGCTGCCCAGATCTGCCGGCAGCTGTTGGCGGCGGCGGATATTGGTCTCGATGACATGCGCGCGAGCGGTGGGGGAAAGGTTCAACCGCTGGCGGGTCAGGCGGCCGACGATACCGTCGGGCCTGAGGCCGTGGCGTACCTGGAAGCGCAGCACCGCTTCGTGCAGGCGCCGGTCGAACTTGTTGCTGTTGGGCTCGCCGCCGTAGCTGCGATAGTCGCCGTAGAGGGACAGCATATTGCGCAATTGAGCCACATGGGGGTGGCGCGCGCCGATTGTCATGGCCGGGCCCGCTGGCAGGGGGCGCCAGCGGCCGCTGGAGGCCAGGTTGCGGAGACGTGCCAGTTCGTTGCGCAGGGCTGCGGCATCTCCGCCGTAGGGTATGTTGTCCTCTATATAGGGACCTTCGCTGTGGTCCGAAACCCGCCCCACTGGCGGCAGGCCGTCCTCCCTGCGATAACTGCGGTAGCCGTTGCGCGGGGGCAGGCCGCCGGGAGAGAAGCGCGAGGGCGACGGCCGGCGGGCGGAGTAGGTGGAGTAGTGACGTGAGCGCTCGACGTTGTAGCTGCGACTGCGGGTTCCACTGGTTGTGCGGGCTCCGCGGGTATAGCCGCGAAAGTACTTGCGCCCGCTGGGGCTGGCTGCGGCTTGCCGCGGCATCCGCATTCCCACCAGGCGGAATTCGCCCTCTGCATGATGCACCGGGGTGATATTCAGCTGCCGGCGGCTCTTGGGCTTGAGCCGGTCCAACTGGGTGTCCTGGGCATAGGATACGAAAGCGTCGGTGAGCAGCACGTCGAGCACCGCGGCCATCTGCAGGCGCTGGGGCGTGTCGCGCAGGGTGCGGTCGAAGTAGCCCAGGTGATAGCGGTAGTCCACCATGCTGCTGGGGTTGCCGGAACTGGAGGCGGTGAGTTGCTTCAACAGGTCGTTGGCGGTGTCGCTGAGGCTGTAGTTGTCGAACCACAGCAGGCGGTAATCCGTGCGCTGGTAGATGCGTCGCACCGCCGCCGGGTTGAAGATCGGGTCCTGGGCGGGCCAGGAGTCCGGGTTCTCTTCCAGCCAGCGCACCAAATGGGGGCGCACGGCATTCTCCGGCAGCACCGGCACTGTTTGCTGATTGGCGATAAAGGCGAAATATAGGGCGAAAACGCACAGACTGCCGAGGATCATCAGCGGCAGCGGCGACTTGTGTGTGCGGCGCTCAGGATTGAAATACGACATGGTACCTCAGCGATACTGCAGGGCCCGGGTTGCCTGTGGTGGAGGTGGCCGGGCGCCAGATCGTTCATACCTTCCCAACCTGCGGCGGACCGGTCCTGTTGTTCGTCGATAGTATCGACGGCCCGCCTGTGTCATGCGTCCCGCGCGACCTTCCTTTATAAAGAGGGCAGCGAACGGCGCTGAGTTGCGCGTAAGTCAACGGCCGGCTGCCTGTGAAAGTAAGTATGGCAATAAATCCGGAGTTTGCTTGGCGTTTGATTCATTTGACTCTATGGATTGGACTCGGGACTCGGGACTCGGGACTCGGGACCACGGAGCCGTAGGGGCGAGCCGGCCACCGGCGATCAGTCGAGACGAAAATGACGCAGCGGTCCGTCCGTTTCGCCGTCGCGGTAGTTCTGTTCCCACAACTGCGTCCGCCCCCGGCGGTCGACCGCCACCAGACTGCTGGCGCGGGTGCCGTAGGAGCTGGGGCCCGTGGGGAAGTCGGTGGCGTCTATTTGCACAAAGATGGAAGAGAGCGCCAGTTCCAATGCCGGATCCACCCCGGTGTTGGGCAGCTCCACCATCGACGCCTGTGACCCGTCCCGCAGCAGGGCCAGGGCCGGGCGTACGAAGTTGTCCTCATCGATTCCGCCCTGGATACCCGCCAACAGCCGCTCTGTACCGGCCTTCCCTTTCAATACCTTGGGCCAGGGGGCGTCCGGCGCGCCGTTGGAAATGCCGTGGATCCCGGGGGAAAAGGCGAAGGTCCGGTGGCGGTTGCCGGCACAGACCAGCTCCGGCTCCGCGCCCAGTTGAAAGAACACTGCATTGAAGCCGCGATAGCGCACTGCCTCCAGCCCCGTGGCGCAATCCCACGGGGGCCGTCCCCCGCGCAGGAAATTCCGCGGGATATCTCCCCGCGAGAGCGCATCGGCCGGCGGGGCCCGGCCGGGTTCGCGCACATTGGTCACCGCCGCCGCGCGACCGCCCCCGGCCACACCCAGCCAGGTGCCGCCGGCCTGCAGATCCCGCCCGGCCACCAGCTCTCCACCTTCCCAGGGCGCCGCCGGCGCGCTGGGACGATCGTGGAACTCGTCCCGGTTGGCGAGCATCAGCAGCGGGTATTCGGGGTGGCAGCGGTAGGCGAACAGCAACAGGCACATGGGTTGAATGCGGAATGATGAATGATGAATGTAACTACTCATCCCTGTAGGAGCGGGCCATGCCCGCGAACAGAGCCAATCGCGGGCATGGCGGATGGCCGCCCCGCCGCTCCTACATAGTGGTTCCCTTAAGCCAAGGCAGGTTCCCTATGAGTGAGTAGTTAGTGCGGAATAGTAGCGGCTAACGCGGTGAGTTGCCGCATTCCGCATTCCGCATTCCGCATTCCACATTACTCTCCCCCGCTTTAACTGGTAAGATTTCGCCCATCTCAATGAGCTCGCCAATAACTGTGAAGTCCCAATGATCCCCTATCCCCAAATCGACCCGGTAGCCGTGGCCATAGGCCCGCTGAAAGTGCACTGGTACGGGCTGATGTATCTGGCCGGTTTTGCCACCGCCTGGTGGCTGGCCCTGCGCCGTAGCCGCAAGCCCTGGTCGCCGGTGATCAAGTCGGAAGTGGAGGACCTGATCCTCTACTGCGCCATCGGCGTCGTGGTAGGTGGCCGGGCCGGCTATATGCTCTTTTACAATTTCGGTGAACTGGTCTCCGATCCCCTATCCCTGTTTCGCGTATGGGAGGGGGGGATGAGTTTCCACGGCGGCCTGATCGGGGTGATGCTCGCCGCCACTCTCTACGCGCGCAAGATCGGCACCACCTTCCCCGCACTGATCGACTTCGTGGCGCCACTGGTGCCCATCGGCCTGGGCCTCGGCCGCCTCGGAAATTTTATCGGCCAGGAGCTGTGGGGGCGGCCTACGGACGTGCCCTGGGGGATGGTCTTCCCGCGGGACCCGGATTTGCTGGTGCGCCACCCGTCGCAGCTGTACCAGGCGTTCCTGGAGGGCCTGGTGCTGTTTTTGGTACTGTGGATTTACTCCAGTAAACCGCGCCCGCGCCTGGCGGTGGGCGGCCTGTTCGTGACTCTCTACGGCATCTTCCGTTTTGCGATGGAATTCGTGCGTGAGCCGGATGGCCATATCGGCTTCGACCTGTTCGGCTGGATGACCCGCGGCCAGTTGCTCAGCCTGCCGATGATCGCCGCGGGCATCGCGCTGATGGTATGGAGCTACCGCACCCAGCCGCTTCCCGAAGGTCGGGGCCAGGCGAAAGGGGGCACACAGTAATGAAGCAGTACCTGGACCTGATGCGCCATGTGCGCGATAGCGGCACCCGCAAGAGCGACCGCACCGGTACCGGAACCATCAGCGTGTTCGGATACCAGATGCGCTTCGATCTGGCCGAGGGCTTTCCGCTGATCACCACCAAGAAGTGCCATCTGCGCTCGATTATTCATGAGCTGCTGTGGTTCCTGCGCGGTGACACCAATATCGGCTACTTAAAAGAGAACGGCGTGCGTATCTGGGACGACTGGGCCACCGGGGAGGGAGACCTCGGGCCGGTGTACGGTTGCCAGTGGCGCTCCTGGCCCGCGCCGGATGGGCGCCGCATCGATCAGATAGCGCAGTTGCTGGAGCAGCTGAAGAACCGCCCTGACTCCCGCCGCCTGTTGGTTAGCGCGTGGAATCCCGCCGATCTCCCGGACGAGGGAGTATCTCCGCGGGAGAACGCAGCCGCCGGTCGCATGGCCCTGGCGCCCTGCCACGCCCTGTTCCAGTTCTATGTGGCGGACGGCCGGCTGTCCTGCCAGCTGTACCAGCGCAGCGCGGACATCTTCCTGGGGGTGCCCTTCAATATCGCTTCCTACAGCCTGCTTACCCTGATGCTGGCGCAGGTGTGCGGTCTCGAGCCGGGCGAGTTTATCCACACCCTTGGCGATGCCCACCTCTACCTGAACCACCTGGAACAGGTGGAGGAGCAGTTGAGCCGCGAGCCGTTGCCGCTGCCGCGGATGCATCTCAATCCCGAAGTGACCGACCTGTTCGCGTTTCGTTTCGAGGACTTCGAACTGCGCGGCTACCAGGCCTATCCACACATCCCGGCACCGGTGGCGGTGTAATGGCGGAAATCCCCATAGCCCTGATCGCCGCGGTGGCGCGCAACGGTGCCATCGGCCGCGACAACGGCCTGCCCTGGCGCCTGTCCGGCGACCTGCAGTTTTTCAAACGCACCACCCTGGGCAAGCCGGTGGTGATGGGGCGTGTGACTTTCGAGTCCATCGGGCGGCCGCTGCCCGGACGGGACAATATCGTGGTCAGTGGCAATCCCGAGTGGAATGCCCCGGGGGTGCAGTCTGCGGCCTCCCTGGAAGAAGCGCTGCAGCTGGCGCGACAGTCCGCCGCTGCCAGCGGTGCCGAAGAGGTGATGGTGATCGGCGGTGCGCAGATCTATCGTCAGGCTCTGGCGCAGGCGAAGCGTGTCTATCTCACAGAAGTGGATGCCGAGGTGGAAGGAGACGCCTTCTTTCCATCTTTGGGTGACCAGTGGAAGGAATCCAGTCGGGCGTGTTACCCGGCCTCGGAAAGGGATGAATATAACTACTGCTTAGTCCAGTACGACAGGTTGAAATAAAAACAGATTGATTGTTTTGTGAACATTCTGTTAAATTCCACCCCTGCTCGCGCAGCGAACGTCATCGGAAATGTGTGGAGGAAACCCGGGGGTGTTACCCGGTTGTTACTTCGCTACACATGGGGGTCGATACTGTCAATCGACATTTGAATAATCAAATCGGCTGTTTACAATGTGCGGCTCTTAGCTGTCTTCAAACCACTGTTTTTAGAACATAAAGGACACCGCGTTGTGGCAGCTAAACCATCGCGACCATGTTGTGAAATATTGAACCCACTGGGGGGTCTAATGAAAACCAAGCGATTCATGGCTGTGGCGCTGACCACTGCGCTGTCTGCCGGCGCACTCTATGGCAGCGTAGCCACTGCGGATACACTCGACAACGTCCTCGCTGTAGGCCAGCAGAAGACCTCTGCGGCCCAGGCCTCGCAAAAGCGCATCGACAAGATCGCCGAGGAAACCACCGGCCTGCTGCAGGACTTCAAGGTGGTGAACAAGGAAATCGACGGCCTGCGCGTTTACAACCGCCAGCTGGAGAAGCAACTGGCCAACCAGTTGTCAGTGATTAAGGACCTGGAAGAGTCCATCGACAACGTCACCGTTATCGAACGTCAAATTCAGCCGCTGATCCTGCGTATGCTGGACGGCCTGGAGCAGTTCATCGAACTGGACGCGCCCTTCAAGCTGGACGAGCGTCTGGCGAACCTCGAAGGCGTCAAGAAAAATATGGACCGCTCCGATATCACCGCCGCGGAAAAATTCCGCCAAGTGTTGGAGCTGTACAACTTTGAAGCCGAGTACGGCCGCAAGATCAGCAGCTACGGCGATACCCTGAACGTGAACGGCCAGGAGCGCGAAGTGAACGTGCTGCAGATCGGCCGCATCGCCCTGCTGGCGCAGACCAAGGATTCCAAGATCACCATGGCCTACGACAAAGAGCAGCAGGGCTGGGTGGAAGTGGATTCCGGTGAATACCGCCGCGCCGTTCTGCAGGGCCTGAAGATCGCCAAGCAGCAGGCCACCCAAGATATTATGAACATGCCGATTCCGGCTCCGGAGGCAGCGCAATGAGAACCTCTATCGCCAAACGCGTCCTTTCATTAACAGCCGTTTTCGCGGCGGCTGGCCTGGTCAGCGCTTCCGTCGTTGCCCAGGAAAAAGCCCAATCCCTGGACCAGCTGTTGCAGATGGTACGCAGCTCCAAAGTCGCCGAATCCAAAGAGCACCGGCAGCGCGAAGCGCAATTCCGCCGCCAGAAAGCCAATCAGCAGACCCTGCTGACCCAGGCGAAAAACACCCGTGCCTCTGAAGAGGCACGCTCCGCTCAGCTGGAGGAGAAGTACAAGGAGCAGGAACTGCTGGTTCAGCAGAAGCGCCAGCAGTTGGACGAGCGCATGGGCTCCCTGAAAGAGCTGTTCGGCCACCTGACCTCCACCACCGGCGATCTGCGCGCCACCCTGAGCACCTCCCTGGTATCCGCCCAGTACCCCGGCCGCACCGAGTTTCTGGACCAACTGATCAGCAAGATGGACTCCGCCACCAAGCTGCCCACCATCGAGGAGATCGAGCGCCTGTGGTACGAACTGCAGCGCGAGACCGTCGAGTCCGGCAGGGTGGTCAAGTTCACCGGCACCGTGATCAAGCCCGACGGCGAGCAGGTCGAGCAGGAAGTCGTGCGCGTGGGTAACTTCAACCTGGTTTCCAACGGCAAGTACCTGGAACTGATCGACGGAAGCAAAATGGCCGAGCTGGTACGCCAGCCCAGCAGCAAATTCCAGAGCGAAGCTGCCAACCTGCAGTCCGCCACTTCCGGCTTTACCGCCTTCGGCGTCGATCCCACCGGCCCCACCGGCGGCTCCTACCTGAAGGCCATGATCAACAGCCCGAGTATGGTTGAGCGCTGGCACCAGGGCGATATCGTGGGCTATATCATCACCGCGGTGGGTGCCTTTGCGATGCTGTTGGCCATCTGGCGCCTGATCGTGCTGTCCGGTATGAGCGCCAGGGTTAGCGCCCAGCTGCGCTCCTCCACGCCGAATACCAACAACCCGTTGGGCCGCGTATTGGCAGTGGCGGAGGAGAACCGCGGCGTCGACGGCGAGACCCTGGAGCTGAAGATGGAAGAGGCGGTGCTGAAAGAGCGTCCGGCCATCGAGTCCGGCCTCAATCTGCTGAAGATTATCGCCATGGTGGCTCCGCTGCTGGGTCTGCTGGGTACCGTGACCGGTATGATCGTGACTTTCCAGGCGATCACCATCTTTGGCGCCGGCGATCCGAAGGCCATGGCCGGTGGTATCTCCTCCGCATTGGTAACCACTGTGTTGGGTCTGTGTGTGGCGATCCCCACCGTACTGATGCATACCATCGTCAACGGCCGTGCCAAGCGCATCCTGCACATTCTGGAAGAGCAGAGCACCGGTATCGTGGCAGAAAACGCCGAGCGCAAATAAGAGGAGGCGGCAACATGCACGCATTGACTGACGCATGGGCCGCCGTCAACGCCTTTATGGCGTCGGGCGGGCCAGTACTGTTTTTGATCGCCGGCCTGACCTTCTTTATGTGGACGCTGATCTTCGAGCGGGTCTTCTACTTCAACAAGGGGTTGAAAGGTGACGTTCAGAATGCGGTGGACCAGTGGGAAGGGCGCACTGAGCGCAAATCCTGGAGCGCCCACCAGATCCGCCATGCGCTGATTTCCCGGGTATCCGAGAAGATCGGGGACAATTTGGACATGATCCAGGCGTGTGTCGCCCTCGCCCCCCTGTTCGGGTTGCTGGGCACCGTCTGGGGTATGATCAACGTGTTCGAGGTTCTCGCGATTACCGGCGGCGGTGATGCCAAGCAGATGGCCGGTGGTGTTTCCATGGCGACTATCCCGACAATGGCGGGCATGGTTGCGGCACTGTCCGGGGTATTTGCCAACACCTATATCAGCCGCAAGGCGGAGCGTGAAACCCAGTTGCTGGAAGACCATCTGACGATGGATCACTAAGGCACACATAGGGCAAGTGGCCCGCCGAAAGCGCGCGCCCATTTGCCGTGAAGGTTTAGCCAAGCCAGAAACTTTCCCCGGGGCACTCCCTCGGGTGTACCCCGCCGGGAAAGTTCGCTAAGAGAGTTGCTATGAGCAGAAATCAAAAAACGGCAGAAGAAGAAGCGGGAGCGATCGACCTCACGCCCATGCTGGACGTGGTGTTTATCATGCTGATCTTCTTTATCGTCACCGCCACCTTTATCAAGGTTCCCGGTGTCGATGTGGTGAAGCCGGAAGCGACAACCGCTGACCTCAAGGCCGCCTCTATTCTGGTAGCGATTAACGAGAGCAACGAAATCTGGATTGCCAAGGAAAAAGTGGACGACCGCCTGGTAAAAATCACCCTGGAGCGTCTCTACTCACAAAACCCCAAGGGGTGGTTGGTAATTCAACCCGATAAGAAAGCGGATATCGAGAAGGTTGCCCTGATTGCGAATGCCGCCAGGGAAATCGGTATCGAGAAAGTATCGGTCGCGACAGAAAAGAGTTAACAGCTATGAATCCGGCAAGACTAGCAGGGGCGGGTACGCTGGCGATAGCCACGACTTTCGCCCTGATCTTCACTATGCATCAGTTAATTCAGGCAAATATGGGTGCTCCCGAGGATGAGGAGCAGATCAAGGTTGCCGATGTCGTGATGCCCGAACAGAAGGTCGAAACCCAGTACGACACCCGTAAACCGGACAAGCCCGACGAGCCGGAGCAACCGCCGCCGGAAATGCCGGAACCGGAGTACGATGAACCGAACCTGGACAACAGAATCAACATGTCCGCACCCCGTGCGAGTACGGACCTGAAGGTCGGCGGTCTCGGCGGCGCCTTTAGCGAGGGCGACTACCTGCCCATCGTGAAGGTTCAACCGCAGTATCCGCGCCGCGCCCTGCAGCGGGGTATCGAGGGTTTTGTAATCGTCGAGTACACAGTGACCACCAACGGCTCCGTGCGCGATCCGAAGGTGGTGGAGGCCTATACCGCCGATGGCAACCCCACCACTATCTTCAACCGCGAGGCGATCAAGTCGGCGTTGAAGTATAAGTACAAGCCGCGGGTCGTGGACGGCCAGGCAATGGAAGTGCCCGGTGTGAAGACCAAGATCAGCTTCAACATGGCCAAAAACTAATAGGGGACGCATATGAATATGACGACCATGACGAAAGGGCTGTCCAAATTCGTCCTGCGCACGTCCGTGGCGCTGCCCCTGGTATTGGCGCCGGCGGTGAGTGTCACTGTGCTGGAAGCGGTGGGCATTGAAGCCGGCTTCGCCCAGGCCCGAGCGGCCGAGGAGAAGACGCGCAAAGTACCGTCGATGCGTCAAAACGTGTCGAAAAAGCTGGGCAAGGCACAGGAGGCCGCGGACGCGGAGAACTGGAATGAGGCCCTGGCGGCGCTGCGGGATATGGAAGCCGACAAGAGCGACTACAACGGTTACGAAACCGCGATGATGTACTACTTCTACGGCTTCGTGTATTACAGCATGGAGCGCTATAAGCAAGCCGTCGATGCCTACCGGAATGTGCTGCGACAGGGTTCGGAAAACCTGCCGCGGTCACTGGAAGTGAACACCATGCGGACCGTCGCCCAACTGTATTTCGTCACCGAGAACTACGACCAGGCACTGGTTTATTACGAGAAGTGGTTTGCCGTTGCCGATGATATCACCGCGGACTCCTACGCCGAGCGCGCCCAGGTCTACTACCAGAAAGGCGACCAGGCCAAGGCGCTGTCGGACGTCAACACCGCCGTGTCGATGTACGAGAAAGAGGGCAAGGTGCCCAAGGAAAACTGGTTCGGACTGCAGCGTTACCTCTACTACGAGAAGAACGACTACAAGAGTGTCACCGGTATTCTCGAAAAGCTGGTCAAGCACTACCCCAAAGCCGAGTACTACAAGCAACTGGCGGGCATGTATGGAGAACTGAAGCGCGAGAAAGATCAGCTGCACATGATGGAAGCGGCCTATATCGCCGGCGCCCTGCAAAAAGAGAAAGAGCTGTTGAACATGGCCTACCTCTTTATGGGCCATGAAATGCCCTATAAGGCTGCCAAGGTGATCGATACGGGGATAAAGGAGAAGAAGATCGAGCGCACCTCCAAAAATCTGGAAACCCTGGCCCAGGCGTACCAGATGGCCCAGGAGCTGCGGAAGTCGATTCCGAACCTGGAGGCCGCTGCCAAGCTGTCCGACAAGGGTGAGCTCTACTCCCGTCTGGCCGGTATCTACCTGGACCTGGACAAGAACGAGCAGGCTATCAGTATGGGCAGCCGGGCGCTGAAGAAGGGCGGCCTCAAGCGCCCGGACCAGTTGTACCTAGTGTTGGGTATGGCCAATGCGAGCCTGAAGAAGTACGACGATGCGCTGAGCAGCCTCAAGAAGGCCCGGAAAGACGATCGCTCGAAGAAGTTCGCTGATCAGTGGATCAACTACGTCGAGAGAGAGAAGGAGCGTGAGGAGCAATTGGCTATTTAGTCATTGCCACTCTCCTGCCGAAAAGGCCGCACAGCGATGTGCGGCCTTTTTTATACCTGGGAACGCGGAGCTCCAGCTCCGCAACGGGCCGGAGGCCCGCTGACGACCGATCCAAACTGATTGATTATTGAGCTGTAACTACTCACTCATAGGAAACCTGCATTGGGTTGAGGGAATCACCCTGTAGGAGCGGGTCATGCCCGCGATCGGCCTCTGTTCGCGGGCATGCCCCGCTCCTACAGGGGTGAGCAGTTACATTGAGCTTTGCGACTGAGAATAGTTTGCAACTCTATTTAATTCTGCTATTAATAGAGACAGCTGATCAGCTTTTTCCAACACCGGCGGCCCCGGCCGCCGCTTCCAACACCCTAACAATAATCAGGAGAGGTGTTATGGATAGAGCTTATCCTCAACAAAATCCCTTCGCTTTCTTTGTCGTTGCTTCGACTTACGGCCGCAGTCTCGGTCTGGCCGCCGCCTGTACCCTGGCGCTGCTGTTTGTTATGAGCCGTCTGATAGCCACCGAATACGCGGAACCGGTGGAAAACAAGCTCCCTTCCATCAAACCCGTTCATCTCGTTGAGCCGGAACCGACGGTTATCAGGGAGGAGCCGCCGGCGCAGCCGCAGGAAGTGCCGCCGCAGCCCGTGACCACCACTGTAGAGACTACTGTCGATCCGGTTTCAGTGCCCACGTTAATCGCACCGCCGGGCCCGGGAGGTGGCGGAATGAGAGTTAACATATCGCGGGATCCAGTACCGATACTCAAGCCGGGGGCCCGTTATCCCTCAGTGGCGCTGCGCCGCGGAATCGAGGGCTACGTGGTGGTGGAGTTCACCATTACCAAAAGCGGCAGTGTGCGGGACCCGAGGGTAGTGGCGGGTTACGATAGCAAGGGAAGGCTGACGGATGTCTTCAACCGCTCCGCCGTTGCCGCGGCGGCCAGGTTCAAGTACCAGCCCCAATTGGAGGACGGTGTGCCGGTGGAACGCCACGGCGTGCGCAACCGGATTCGGTACCGGATAGCGGACTGAATGGGTCACGCGGTGCGCACGGCGCACCCTACGGAAACCTTGTAGGGTGCGCCGTGCGCACCGGTTGCTGTATAGATCAATCGATTTCGCGCACCGCGCCCCTGTCGGCACTGGTGGCCAGCAGCGCATAGGCCTTCAGCGCCTTGCTCACCTTGCGCGGACGGTGTTCCGCCGGTTTCCAGGCTTCGTCGCCCCTGGCCTGCATCGCCTCGCGGCGCCGATGCAGTTCCGCCTCGGGGATATCCACTTCGATGGTGCGCGCGGGGATATCGATACGAATGGTATCGCCGTCCTCCACCAGGCCGATGGCGCCGCCGGAAGCGGCCTCCGGGGACACGTGGCCAATGGAAAGGCCGGAGGTGCCGCCGGAAAAGCGGCCGTCGGTAATCAGCGCACAGGACTTGCCCAGCCCTTTGGATTTCAGGTAGCTGGTGGGGTAGAGCATCTCCTGCATACCCGGTCCACCCTTGGGCCCCTCATAGCGCACGATCACCGCCTCGCCGGACTTCACCTTGCCGTCCAGAATATTCTGCACGGCGGCTTCCTGGCTCTCGACAATATGCGCCGGGCCCTCGAACTGCCACAGCTCCTCCTCTACGCCGGAGGTCTTTACCACGCAGCCGTCCGGCGCCAGGTTGCCGAACAGTACCGCCAGGCCGCCCTCTGCGGAATAGGCGTGCTCTACGGAGCGGATGCAGCCGTTCTCGCGGTCGCCGTCCAGGTTCGACCAGCGGCAGTCCTGGCTGAAAGCGGTCTGGGTGGGAATGCCCGCGGGGCCGGCGCGGAAGAAGTCGTGTACCGCCTTGTCGTCGGTGCGGCGGATATCCCACTGGGCCAGCGCTTCGGTAAAAGAACGGCTGTACACCGTGGGCAGGGTCGCATCCAGAAGCCCGGCGGCCTCCAGCTCGCCGAGAATCGACATAACCCCGCCGGCCCGGTGCACATCCTCGATATGATATTTCTGCGTGTTCGGCGCCACCTTGCACAGCTGAGGAATCTTGCGCGACAGCCGATCGATATCCACCAGGGTGAAGTCCACCTCGCCCTCCTGTGCCGCGGCCAGGAGGTGCAGGATGGTATTGGTGGAGCCCCCCATGGCGATATCCAGGGCCATGGCGTTGGCAAAGGCGGCGCGATTGGCGATGTTGCGCGGCAGCGCGCTGTCGTCATCCCCTTCGTAGTAGCGCTTGGCCAGGGCGACGATTTCCCGCCCCGCGCGCAGGAACAGCTCCCGTCGGTCCGCATGGGTCGCAAGCAGAGTGCCGTTGCCCGGCAGCGACAGCCCCAGGGCCTCGGTCAGGCAGTTCATGGAGTTGGCGGTGAACATGCCGGAACAGGAGCCGCAGGTGGGACAGGCAGAGCGCTCGTAGGCCTCGACCATCTCGTCGGAGGCGGAATCGGTGGCGGCGATCACCATAGCGTCCACCAGGTCCAGCTTGTGTTCTGCCAGCTTGGTCTTGCCCGCCTCCATGGGGCCGCCGGAGACGAAGATGACCGGGATATTCAGCCGCAGCGCGGCCATCAACATTCCCGGGGTGATCTTGTCGCAGTTGGAGATGCACACCAGCGCGTCGGCACAGTGGGCGTTCACCATATACTCCACCGAGTCGGCGATGATCTCGCGGCTGGGCAGGCTGTAGAGCATGCCGTCGTGACCCATGGCGATACCGTCGTCCACCGCGATGGTGTTGAACTCCTTGGCCACCCCCCCGGCTTTCTCTATCTCCCGCGCCACCAGCTGACCCATATCCTTCAGGTGCACGTGACCGGGCACGAACTGGGTGAAGGAATTGGCCACCGCAATAATCGGCTTATTGTGGAAGTCGTCGTCCTTCATGCCGGTGGCGCGCCACAGGGCGCGGGCGCCGGCCATATTGCGGCCGAAAGTGGAGGTGCGGGAGCGGTACTGGGGCATAGAGTCTGTGTCCGGCTGTACGAAATGGGGCGACAGCTTAGCAAAAAAAGACAGCTTTTAGGATAACTTGGCAGAAGCCCAGTCGGTACTCCTTTTAACTAGGACGCCTGTCCTTTCTTTTCCGGCTGAGGGAGAGATTGTTGCGCGGAAAGCCGTTTACGCAGAACACGGGAGTTGCGCTGTATGTTGTAGAGCGACTGCCGCGCCGCGGGCAGGTCCTGCACTGCAACCTGGGAGAAGCCCTGCTCGATAAACCAGTGCTCCGCCTGGGTGGTCAGCACATAGAGTTCCTCCAGCCCCAGTACCCCCGCCTGCCGCTCCAGGTGGTGCAGCAGCTTGGCGCCGCGGCCGCCACCGCGAAAGTCCGGGTGGATGGCCACACAGGCGATCTCCGCGGCCACTGTCTCGCCCGCTTCATCCTGTATCGGGTAGAGCGCCGCACAGGCCACCGGGGTGCCGTCCACTTCCACCAGGGTGAAGTGGTCGATTTCCGCCTCGAGTTTTTCCCGCGAGCGGCGCACCAGAATGCCCTGTTTCTCCAGCGGGCGGATGAGACCGAGAACGCCGCCCACGTCGGTGATGCGCGCGCGGCGTATCACCTCATAGGTATCGCGGTAGATCATGGTGCCGGCGCCCTCGCGGCGGAAGAGTTCCTGCAGTAGCGCGCCGTTGTCCGCATAGCTCAGCAGGTGGGTTCGCGGTGTCCCCGCGTTGCAGGCGCGGATGGCGCAGTGCAGGGTTTCGCTATCCACCTGATCGACCAGCTGTTCGGCCTGCACGATGCTGAGTTCGTACACCGCCTCGCCGTTGACCAGCAGTTGGGGTGTATCGCGGTACAGGATGAGCTTTTCCGCCCGCAGTGCCTTGGCGGCCTCGGCGGCCAGGTCGAGGTAGTTCAGGTTGAACAGCTCGCCGGTCAGCGAAGTGCCGAGCGGCGAGAGCAGCACCAGCGCCCCCTGCTCCAGGGCGCGATCGATCGTATTCACTTCCATACGCCGCACCTGACCGGTCCAGCGCAGGTCGGTGCCGTCCAGCACGCCGATCGGGCGCGCGGTGACGAAATTGCCGGAAATCACCTTGAGCGCAGAGCGCGCCATGGGGGAATCCGGCAGTCCCTGGGAAAAGGCCGCCTCGATATCGAACCGCAGCCTGCCCACCGCGGCCTTGATCACCTCGAGTGTCTCCCGGTCGGTGATCCGGGTGTTGCCGTAAAACCGGTTCTCGATCCCGTGTTCGGCCAGGGCGCGATTGACCTGGACGCGCGCGCCGTGCACCACCACCAGGCGCACGCCGAGGCTGACCAGCAGCGCCAGGTCGTGCACCAGATTGCGAAAATTGGCGTGCTCCAAGGCGTCGCCGGGGATGGCGACCACCAGGGTGCGGCCGCGCAGGTCATTGATATAGGGCGCGGCGTGGCGGAACCAGTTCAGGGAGGCGCTGTTGTCGCTCACGAATGCGTATTCCGTATGTTAAAGAAATATTGTGGGAATATACCGTATTTTGGGACCGCGCAGTTTTCCCTGTAGGAGCGGGCCATGCCCGCGATCGGCGCCGAACAATAGCAGAGGC